>DATJYT010000410.1:0-2485 GCA_035499475.1 Xanthobacteraceae bacterium
ATGTGGGCGGTGACGACACGCTGCGAGCCGGCTGAGGGCATCGATATTATCCGCAACGCCTGGAGCTCGGCGCTCGATCCGCGCATTCCGCCCGACCAGAAAGACCGCGGCGTCACCTCCCACTCGAAGGCGATCATCGACGCCTGCCGGCCGTTTTCCTGGATCGACAAGTTTCCGCCGCCATCGGCGCTGTCGGCCGACGAGGCGCGGGAAATCGAAGGGATTCCCTTTGAGCCACGAATAAGATTCTATGGCTTCCTCGGGCTGAGGAGGCTGCGATGGGGTATTCGAACGATCTGCGAGTTCGAGTGATCCAAGTGGTCGAGGGTGGCGCTGCGGCGCGTGCGGCTGCCAGGCAGTTTGTGATCGGGAATGCGACAGCGATCCGCTGGGTGAAGCGCTGGAAGCAGACCGGCAGCTTTGAGGCCAAATCGACCAGAGGCCAAAGCCGGTCACCACTGAAGAAGCACGAGGAATGGCTGCTGGAGCTGGTGCGGCAGGAACCCGACCTGACGCTGGAAGAGATCCAGCGCCGCCTGCTTGAGCAACGGCAGCAGAAGGCGGGGCTCGGATCGGTCTGGCGGTTCTTCGACCGCCATGGCGTCAGCTTCAAAAAAAAGCGTGCGCGCAGCCGAGCAGGATCGGCCTGACGTTGCCAGCGCACGAGAGGCGTGGGCGGACAATCAGTCCAAGCTCGATCCCAATCGTCTGGTGTTCATCGACGAAACCGGTACCTCGACCAACATGGCTCGCTTGCGCGGCCGAGCTCCGCGTGGCGCGCGGCTGATCGGCAAGGTTCCGCATGGTCATTGGAAAACCACTACCTTCGTCGCAGGTTTGCGCTCGACAGCGCTCACCGCACCCTGCGTGATCGACGGGCCGATGAACGGCAATGCCTTCCTCGCCTACGTCGAGCAGGTTCTCGCCCCAACGCTCACGCCGGGCGACATCGTCGTGCTGGATAACCTCAGCGCCCACAAAGTGCCAGGCGTGCGTGACGCCATCGAGGCTACCGGCGCGAGGTTGCTTTACTTGCCGCCCTATTCGCCCGACTTCAATCCGATCGAGCAGCTCTTCGCCAAGCTCAAAGCGCTCCTGCGCAAAGCCGCGGAACGATCCGTCGACGG
This sequence comes from Xanthobacteraceae bacterium, assembly GCA_035499475.1. GTDB lineage: Bacteria > Pseudomonadota > Alphaproteobacteria > Rhizobiales > Xanthobacteraceae > BOG-931. The sequence continues at coordinate 1,128 of DATJYT010000410.1, forward strand.
CCTCTGGACTCGTATCGCAGCTCTCCTGAGCGCCTTTACGCCCAAAGAATGCGCCAACTACTTCCGCAATGCAGGATACGTTCCATGATAAGTGGAAACTGCTCTAAGGCGTCATCAGGTGTTACCTTACCTGCATCTGGCCTCGTCCCAGTCCAGCGGGGCGTACCCCGCAGTACCGGTCGTAATGCCGGACGGGCGTATCCGCCGGAGCCGCCCGAGCGCTGCGGTGACGAGCCGTTGCGCGCAGGAGCCGTCCCGCTCCGTCGGCCGAGTCACCGGCTGACGTTCCTTGCGAGCAGGATGTTTGCCGTTATGCAGACCGCGGCAGCGCTGTCAAAAGATTCCTAGCGAGCGAAAATTTGCGGCGTCGAATCAAGGCGTTGCAAATCGCCTGTTGCGGCGCACGGCGCGCCGCTTGCGGCACACGCACGGCAAAGATTCGCAAACCGGGATTAAGTGCTTGCGCTGTCATCAAAAATGAAAAACGCCGTGTGCGCGGCGGCGCGGCTATGGCCGCCGACCGGAACACGCGAGCAGGCGAGTCACGCGGTTTTGATCGTCAAGCTCAAAGGTGTCGCTCACCGTCACGCCAGTTTCGCGGCGAAAGATCATGCAGAGGACGTTGACGCCAAATAGCACATCGATCAACTCGAAATGCAGGCCAGGCGCACGCAAGCCGATCTCGAAATATTTTCGCACTTCGGCCTTGCCATGAAGCCAGCCGTCGGCGCGGCCCATGCGTGCGACCACCACCGGCGACGACAGCGCGACATCGTCGGCGTAGTGCGCCATGATCGCGTCGAGGTCGCGCCGGTTCCAGGCATCGCACTCGGCGGCGGCCCAGTCCCAGGCTTCCTGCCACGTCTTCATCGATCCTCCGAATATTACCGCCCCGGTGGCGTGACGATACCGAGCCGCTGCCAATCGGCGCGCGAAAGTTGCGTCGAGCGGTTGACGGCCGAATTGCGCTCGATGGTCTCCGCGACTTCGATGCTCACACCCATCTGCGTCAGATAAAGCCGATCTTGGTCGCCGAAATAGGACTGCAAGCCTTTTTGCTCCTCCGCGGACACGTTGGGAGCCAGCCGGTTGGCGATGCGGGTCGGGCCGATGACGACCTTCGCATCCGCCGGAAGCGTGCGGTGCACGCCGCCGGCCAGGACCAGCACGCACACGATGTCGCATTCGACCGACGTCACGTCGATCTTGGCGTCGAGCGGCTTGCCGCTGCGTTTCAGCGCAAAGCATGCGGCATCGGTCGCGCCCGCGCATTCCTTCGGCACCGTCGTGCCGGCGCCGACGTCGAGCCCGTGCTCGCGGATAATCTTGCCGAGCGTGGTCGCGACCTTGAGATCGCC
>DATJYT010000411.1:0-5224 GCA_035499475.1 Xanthobacteraceae bacterium
TTGCGCCGTGCTGGTGATCGCGACCTTGCCAACAATGCCCGCCGCCGCCGCGCGACCGCAGAGCGCGGCGTTCAGCTCGACCGACGCAATGCTGCGTTGGATCAACGGCTACCGTCGCCGGCCGGACCCGGACAACCTTCCGGCGCTGGTCCAGGCGCTGAGCGCGATGCAAGCTTTCAAAGATGCCGAAAGCGCGGGCGCCTATATCGGTTTCACCGCCGGCGTGCTTGGCGCCAATCCGGCCTGCGCCGAGCTTCTTGTGGCGAAAATGCTTTCGATCGATCCGGCGGATCAGTGGGTGCTGGTACGCGCGATTGCCTATTCGGGCCTGCCGAACTGGAGGGAGTTGCTCGCCACCTTCGTCGATCGCATGCCGTCACGGCGCGCCATGATCGACAAATATCTCGATGGCAAGCTGCCAACGCTCGATCAGATCGCGTATCGGAACGCAAAGCCGGGCATGCTCGCCAGAATCGAAGCGGCCTTCACTCCGGAGAATACACGGCCGCCGAAGCCGGTCGTGCTCGAGCCGAGCCCGGAGCTGATCGACGTGCTGTGGGGCTCCTACCTCGCGACCGGCACCGCTGCGCCGGTCGAGCGCATCATCAAGCTCCTGCCGCTCGCCAACGACAAGGACAGCGTCGACAACCTGACGACTGGAAGCGCGGCCAAATTCACCCTCGCCAGTAACGCCGTGCGCGATCTCGAACTGCTCGCCATTTTGAAACGGGCTGCCAAGACCGAGCCGCAGGACGTGACCGTCGTCCTCGACGACGTCATCGAGACCGCGGAGACGGTGGACACCGTGCGCATGCGCAAGGAATCGCTCGCCGCCATCGAGGAGCTCAAGCAGAAGGGTCCGAACTCCAAGCGCGAGCTGACCGGCTGGGGCCAGGTCGGCCAAGGCGCGCTATCGATGGGCTGCGTCGTCGCCGCCGCAACCGGCCAGATCGAGCTCGGCATTCCTTGTGTGATCGGCGGCGCCGCTTATTCGGCGGGAATGCAATATATATCGCACTGAGCCGGGGCGCGGCCTTCAGTGCCCGGTAATGACGCGCGCGACCGAGTCCGCATTGCTCGGCAGGACATTGCCGCGCCAGACGACATGCAAGTCCGGCCTGGTCAAAAGGTAATCGTAGCCATAGACCCGCCGCACAGTGTCGCTGTCGATATCGAGCAGCGTCAGCGATGCTCCGAACGCCGCAAGTGCTTTTTGCAACCCTGCGGCGTCGGCCTTCTCGCGCCCTAGCCGCAGCAGCGTGAAACCGTCGCCGATCCGGTCGTGCACCGAGAGCTTGCCGGGCTCGATCCAGACATGCGGCAAGCGGGCGCCAGGCCACGTCGTCGGCTCGTACGCTTCGATATTCGGCTGTGGCCCTCCCGGCTCGTCGCAGATCACCGGCGAGCCGGCATAGCGATAGCCGAGCTCGGCGCCGAGGACGCGGAACGTCTTCGGCGCCTCTTCGCGCGCAAGTTCCAGGAGATGCGCCAGCGCCGCCCGGCCCTCTGGCGTGTCGTCCTCGATATTGGGGCGATAAGCGGCGCGCCATTTCATGCGCCCGTAGGTACCGCCGCCCGAAGCCTTGACGTTGATGGCGCCGACTTGACGCCGCTCCGCCTCGTAGGATTGCAGAAGCTTCGGCCCGCCCCAGCCCCGCAGCGTCGCGGCGAGCTTCCAGGAAATATCGATGGCGTCGCCGACGCCGGTATTCATGCCGAGGCCGCCGGTCGGAATCACCAGATGCGCCGCGTCGCCGGCGATGAAGACGCGACCCTGCAGATAATGCTCGGCCAGTAGCAGCCGTTGCACCCATTTGGCGCAATGCACCATCTCGAACTTCACCGGCGTGCCGACAATCGCCTCGAACAGCTTCGGCATGTCCTCGTCCTTCTCGACGACGGCATGCAGCGTGAAATGCTGGCGCGAATCCTGAACGATCATCAGGGTCCAATGATCGTCGATGCGGTTGTAGTGGCGCGCACGCGGCGCGCGCACCTTGTCGAAAAGCTCGGGGCAATGAAACATTGCCTGCCGCATTTCCAGGATGTGCGGCTCGCCGTCCATCTTGAAGCCAAGCTGCCTGCGCACCACGCTCGATCCGCCGTCGCAGCCGACCAGATACTGGGCGCGAATGGCGACGCTCTCGCCGTTCGACTTGCGGACCTGCGCGGTGACGCCGCCGGCCTCCTCGGCGAACGATATCAGCTCGTGGCCGAACTTCACGTCAACGCTGGGAAGCGTCTCCGCCACCGACTTGAGCAGCGGCTCAAGCGTATACTGGGAAATGATCTGGTAGGGTTCGAGCGGCATCGAGCCGTCGAGCGTCGCATCACGTTTGGCTTTGGCTTGGGCGACAGTCGGATGCGCCATCTTGAACAGCGGCGGCCGCATCAGATCGAACACCAGATAGGTGTCCATCGGCCAGTCCGGCGGATAGCCGGCGGCACGTATTTTCTCGGCGAGACCGAGCCGGCGGAAAATCTCCATGGTGCGCGGATTGCAGCGCTCCATTTTCGGATAGCCGAGCGGGGCGTCATTCCTCTCGATCAGAATGCAGCGAATGCCGCGCTTGCCGAGATCGATGCTGAGCGTGAGGCCGACCGGACCGGCCCCGACGATGATGACTTGCGTGTCCATACTCGTCCTTGATGCAACAAAGCCGCGGCGCGATCCAGGGCGCGACCCGGAAATCACTCACCGGCGAAAAGATCATCCCGACTGGGATCCGGACTATGATCCAAATCAATTCTCATCCGATCACGGTCTAGTCTACCGACGCGCCGGAGCGCTTGACGATCTCGCTCCAGCGAACGATTTCCGACCGGATGAAGGCCTGCAATTCCACGACCGAATGATTATCCGCCGGCACGAGGCCGATGCGGGTGATCGCCTCGCGCGTCGTCGGCAGCGCCATGATGGCTTCGAGTTCGCCGTGCAGCTTATCGATGATCGGCTTCGGCGTCGCCGCGGGCGCGACCACCATCTGCCAGGCCGCGGCTTCATAGCCGGGCACGCCAAGCTCGGCGATCGGGACAAGCTCGGGCATGGCGGCGGCGCGCGTCTTGGTGGTGACGCCGAGCGCGCGCATCTTGCCGTCCTTGATCAGCGGCACTGACGAGGTGAAATCCGTGAACATCACCTGGATACGGCCGCCCATCAGATCGACCTGCGCATCCACCACCGCCTTGTAGGGCACGTGCACCATCTGGATGCCGGTCATGGCGCTGAACAATTCGGCATTGAGGTGAAACGGCGAGCCGGGACCGGTCGAGCCGTAGGACAATTCGCCCGGATGCGCCTTGGCATAGGCGATGAACTCGGTCAGCGAATGGACTGGCAGATCGTTGTTGACCACGAGCACGAACGGGATCGTCGCAATGAGCGCCAGCGGCATGAAGTCTTTCGCCGGATCGAACGGCGGATGCTTGTACAAGGTGAAGTTGATGGCGAGCGGCGTGCTCGTTCCCATCAGGATGGTGTAGCCGTCGGGTGTCGCCTTGGCGACGGCATTGGATGCCGTCATGGTGCCGGCGCCGGGGCGGTCTTCCACCACGAAGGGTTTGCCCAGTCGATCGCCGAGTTGCGGCGCGAGGATGCGCGCCAGAAGGTCGGTGGCGGCCCCAGCGCCGGTCGGCACGACAAAGGTGACATTGCGCGTCGGATAGTCCTGCGCCAGCACGGCCGTTGCGCCGCACAGAACAAGCAGTAGAGCTGCGATCGATCTCATATGTCCTTCTCCGGCTTGAGCGCATTCCCTGGATGGCCAACTCGCCCATGTCCCAAGCCTAGTGCCAATTCGTCATGTTCTCAAAGCGCCGACGCCCGCAACTGCGCTTCAATAGCTGTAAGCGCATGCTGCGGCGCGACCCAGGCGAACGCAGGAAGCTGATTGCGGAACCAAGTCGCCTGCCGCTTGGTATATTGGCGCGTTTCGAGCTTGGCGTGCTCGACCGCTTCCTCGATATCGATCTCGCCTTTGAGATGACGAATGAGCCACGGCACGCCGTGAGCCTTCATGGCCGGCAAATTAGGGTCGAGATTGCGCGCCGCAAGGGCGCGCACCTCGTCCAAGGCGCCGGACGCCATCATCGCATCGAAGCGCGCATCGATGCGGCCACTAAGCTCGTCACGATCGGGTGCGAGAAAGATCGCTACGGCATGGGAAAGATTGAGGATTGGGGGCATGCCGCGCTCGTGCCAGTCGAGCAATGAGCGGCCGGTGGCCAAGATCACCTCAAGCGCCCGCGTGACGCGCGCACGATCGTTGGGTTTGAGTCGCGCAGCCGTGACGGGATCGCGCTCGCAAAGTTCGGCGTGCAGCGCCGCGACGCCGTCGCTTTGCAGCCTTGCGCGCACGGTGCTGCGTATGCTCGCCGGGATCGGCGGCACGGCGGCAAGCCCGCGCGTCAACGCGTTGAAATAAAGCCCGGTGCCGCCGACGATAACAGCCGCGGTCGCGGGCCTGTCATCGGCCAGCACATCGGCGACATCCTTGCACCAGCGCCCCACAGAATAGTTCTCCGCTGCATCGACATTGCCGTAGAGCCGGTGCGGCACACGCGCTTCCTCCGACGCCGTCGGACGTGCGGTGATGACGCGCAGATCGCGGTACACCTGCATGGAATCGGCATTGACGATAATTCCGCCGAATCTTTCCGCGACGGCCAATGCCAGCGCCGATTTGCCGCTCGCGGTCGGGCCGGCAATGAGGATGACGTTCTTCGGTTCGGTCACGGGCTTGACGTAATGCGTTTTTTTGCGAAATGAAATGCATTAGGCGACAGCATCTGCTTCAACTCGGATACCGGCAATATCGGAGCAAGATTTGGCCCTCATCAAACCCTTCCGCGCACTGCGGCCGGCGCCTGGGCGCGCGGCGGAGGTGTTGGCGCCGCCCTATGACGTGCTTTCGAGCGCGGAGGCACGTGTGCGCGCCGAGGGCCGGCCGTGGAGCTTCCTTCACGTTTCCAAAGCCGAGATCGATCTCGATCCGTCAACCGACGTGCACGATAGCGCGGTTTACGCCAAGGCCGCGGAGAACCTGAAACGCATGGTCGCCGCCGGCGTGCTCCTGCGCGACGACCAACCGAGCTACTACGTCTATCGCCTGACGTGGCGCGGTCATGTCGAGACCGGGCTCGCCGCAGTGGCGTCAATCGCCGACTATGCGAGCAACCGCATCCGCAAGCACGAGCACACGACCCCCGCCAAGGAAGACGACCG
>DATJYT010000412.1:0-6848 GCA_035499475.1 Xanthobacteraceae bacterium
GAGCAGATCAATCCCGTCGCTGGCTGCCTGCCGATCGCCATCCAGATTCCGGTATTCTTCTCGCTCTACAAGGTGCTGTTCATCACCATCGAGATGCGGCATGCGCCGTTCTACGGCTGGATACACGATCTCTCAGCGCCCGATCCCACCAACATTTTCACATTGGGCGGACTTATTCCGTTCGATCCGTCGATCCTGCCGCTGCTCGGCTCGTTCCTGCATCTCGGCTTCTGGCCGGCGATCATGGGCGTCACCATGTGGGTGCAGATGAAGCTCAATCCGGCGCCGCCCGATCCCACCCAGCAGATGATCTTCAACTGGATGCCGCTGATCTTCACCTTCATGCTGGCGAATTTCCCGGCCGGGCTCGTCATCTACTGGGCCTGGAACAACTCGCTCTCGGTGCTCCAGCAGAGCGTGATCATGCATAAGAACGGCGCCAAGATCGAATTGTGGGACAACGTGAAACGCACATTCGTGCGCAACAAGCCGAAACAGCCGGCGGAATAGCTTACCTCAGGCCGCGCGCACGCGGCTGAAGAACGTCGCCACTTTGGTTTCGAGATCGCCGGCGCGTGCCGACAGCCGCGCCGTCCAGGTGGTGATTTCATCGACCGCGGCGGCGCTGCGGGTGATCGATTGCTCGACCGCCCCGATCTCCGTCGATGCCCGCGCGGTATGACCGGCCGCGGTGTGGATGCTTTCGGAGATTGACCCGGTCGTCACGCTCTGTTCCTGAACGGCAGAAGCGATATTCGTCGACGCGCCGGTCAATTCGCCGATGGCGCGGGCGATCGATGAAATTTCCTCGACCGATCGCTTGGTGGCTTCCTGGATGGCGGCGACCTGCTGCGAAATGTCTTCCGTGGCGCGCGAGGTCTGGTTGGCAAGCGTCTTCACCTCCGCGGCGACCACGGCAAATCCCTTGCCGGCTTCGCCGGCACGCGCCGCCTCGATGCTGGCGTTGAGCGCCAACAGATTGGTCTGCGCGGCGATCGCCGAGATCGTACCGACGACCGAGCCGATGCGCTCAGCGGCATCGTCCAAGGCGCGAATGGACCCGGCGCTGCGCTCGGCAACGCCGCTTGCGGACTGGGCCATTTCCAAGCCGCGCGTCGCCTGCCCGCCGATCTCCTGGATCGACGCCGAAAGCTCTTCGGTCGCTGTCACCGTAACGGCCATGTGTTGCGAGGTCTCGGAAGAGGACACTGACGCGGACGCCATGCGCTCGAGCGTGCTGTCGGCAACCTCCTTCAAAGTCGAGCAGGTCGTCGACAGCGACGTGGACGTTTCCTTGATCGCCTCGACCACCGCGCCAATGGCGCCGTCAAAGTCGGCGATCGCTTCGTCAATCGCGCTGCGCCGAAGCGTCGCCGCATTCTCGGCGGCCTGACGATGCAGCGTCATCGCGTTGGCGACGTCGAAGCTGATCACCTTCGAGATAATCTTCACGTCACGGCTGAGCTTCGCCGCCGACCAACGATGCTTTCGCGACAGCGCGTCAACCGCCGCCTGGAGCACGTAACTTCCAGCCGTGCTGCGAATGCGGGCGTCAAAGCCGAACGCGGCTTCCTGAGCAACCGTCTCGCGGCAGGTCTCGGCATAAGCCGTATCAAGCTTGCCGCCCAGCAGCGATCGAAAGTGGGCGATCTCGAGCTTTTTGAACAGTTCCATGTTCTTCGCCACCGCCTCGTTGAGGCGTGGCAGGACCCTTATAGCAACGACGACATCATCGATCGCACTCTCAAGGTGCGGGGCAATCAGTAGCCATGCTTCGGCGATGTATTCGCGGGCTCGATCATCGAGACCATAGAGCGCGAGCCGGGCCTCGAAAGCATGCACGGGATCGGCTGTCGGCATGGAATTCAATAGCTTGAAGATGGATGCGGAATTCGGTCTCGTCGCGGAACCGTATGGTGCACACGATTTATTGCACTTGTGTTAATGATCTGGTTACCAATCCGCATTTCCACTTCGGGAAATAGCGGGTCCCTTGCCCCACGCGGATCTGCGCTCATTCCAAGCAACTTCATCAGCCAGTTCGCCGCCATTCACGGCAGTCGGCACGTGGAACAGCTTTTGCATGGGTTGCAGATCACCCGCCGTGGGCGCGCCGATCGAGGAAACGGGGCTCGGGATCGTGAAGGCAGCAACATTCAGGCCCCGAGAAGCCTTCACGAAACGCAGCCGCTAGATCGTCAGCCGATTTTTCGCCAATGGATCCCGCCCTCAAGATCGTCATCGTTGACGAAAATCCCATACGCGCGGCGATCCTTGCCGACGGCCTGCGCGAGGCCGGCTACGTTCACGTCACCCGAATCGAAGAAACCGCGAGCCTGTTGGTGCGCATCTATTCTCTCGATCCCGATGTCATCCTGATCGATCTCGAAAATCCCAGCCGCGATGTGCTTGCGCAAATGTTCCAGGTCAGCCGCGCCGTGAAGCGGCCGATCGCAATGTTTGTCGATCAGAGTGATGCCGCCGCCATCGAGGCCGCGGTCGATGCCGGCGTATCCGCCTATATCGTCGATGGCCTCAAGAAGGAGCGCATCAAGAATATTCTCGATCTTTGCATTTCGCGCTTCAACGCTTTTGCCCGCCTCACCGGCGAGCTCGAGCGCGCGCAAACCGCGCTCAGCGAGCGCAAGCTGATCGATCGCGCCAAGGGCATCCTGATGAAGATGAAGAATATTGGCGAGGCCGACGCCTACGCGATGCTGCGCAAGACGGCAATGAACGAGAACCGCAAGATCGCCGAAGTCGCGCAATCGCTGGTCACTGCCGCGGAGCTGCTGAAATGAACGAGGCCAATCTGCGCGTCGGCTTCATCCCGTTGATCGATGCTGCGGCCCTGCTGGTTGCCGTCGACAAAGGCTTTGCCGCGACCGAAGGCCTGACCGTCGATCTGGTCCGCGAAGTGTCGTGGTCCAATGTGCGTGACAAGCTCAATATCGGCGTTTTCGACGCCGCCCACTTGCTGGCTCCGTTGGCCGTCGCGTCAAGCCTCGGCGTCGGTCACGTCAAGGTGGCGCTCGCGGCGCCCTTCATGCTGGGGCTCAATGGGAACGCCATTACGGTGTCGCCCGCACTTTACGATGCGCTCTCCGCCGCGGCTGACGGCAAGCTCGAAGATCCCAAGATCTCGGCGCAAGCCCTCGCCCGCGTCGTTACCGCTCGGCGTCGAGCGGGTGAAGAAGCGCTCACCTTCGGGATGACGTTTCCATTCTCGACGCACAACTATCAGATCCGTCTTTGGATGGCCGCGGGCGGCGTCGATCCGGATCAGGACGTGCGTCTCGTTGTGCTGCCGCCACCCTATATGGTGGATAGTCTCTCCCGCCGCCAAGTCGACGGTTTCTGCGTCGGGGCACCGTGGAATTCGATCGCCGTTGAGTTCGGCGTCGGCCGCATTCTTCATTTCGGCTGCGATATCGTCGCGCGTGCGCCGGAAAAGGTCTTGGCGGTGCGCGCAGCCTGGGCGGACAATCGCGACGATGTGCTCGAGCGGTTCCTGCGCGCGCTCGGCGGCGCGGCAGCCTTCGTCAACGATCCGGCGCATGTCGAGGAAGTCGCCCAGCTTCTAGCCGCGCCGGGCCGCGTCGGCGTCTCCGCGGACATCATCCAGCGCACGCTCAAGGGGACACTGCACACGGCGCCCAACGGCATGTCGCGCGGCAATTCCGATTACATTCTTATTGCGCGAGACGGCGCAGCCCGTCCCGATCCGGTTCATGCCGCGTGGCTCTACGCGCAAATGGTGCGATGGAACCAAGCCCCGTTGTCATCTGAACTGCTCGCTACCGCCGAAGCTTGCTTCAGGCCCGACCTTTACGATGCGGCACTCGGAGAAAGTGAGAAATCGCAGTCGGCGCCCCCCGACGGCATCGGTGCCTTCGTCGGACCACCCTTCGAAGCTCACGATATTGCAGGGCACCTTGCCGGCGTCAAAGTGCCCGTGCCTACGCGGTAAGCATCGTATTGCATTGCACAAAATTTCCTCAGCCTGCGGTCGCGCTGGGCATGTCAAGCCGCCAAGCCATAACAACGCAACGCAAGCTTGTTTGAAAAGGCTGGGTTTTTCACGATCTGCATTCTGGCACGAAGCTTGAATTAGCAACCGCGGGGGCGCCCTTCGGGTGACGCCACACGGTCCAACGACGGGCCATCAGCAACGCCGCTGTCCAGGAGGATGCGCCAAGAGCTGCATTCTTCCGGGCGCGGCTTTTTTGTTGGTCAACCGACAGAGCGAGGACCGCAGCGCATGCTGCGCGACTCCGAAAGGAACATTGCGATGAGCGAGCCGAACACGACCTGGATTTCGGATTGGAATCCTGATGACGCAAGGTTTTGGGAAGCCAAAGGAAAATTCATTGCCCGCCGCAATCTCATCTGGTCGATCATCGCCGAGCACATCGGATTTTCCATTTGGCTGACCTGGAGCATCGTCGCAACCAAATTGCCACAAGCCGGATTTCACTACACCACCGATCAGTTGTTTCAGCTCGTGGCGTTGCCCGGATTGATCGGCTCGCTGATGCGGTTCCCCTACACTTTCGCGGTGACCACATTCGGCGGCCGCAACTGGACAATCTTCAGCGCCTCGATCCTGTTCGTCCCGACGATCGCGCTCGCGTATTTCGTCACTAGACCCGACACGCCCTACACGACGATGCTGCTGGTCTCGGCGCTGGCGGGACTGGGTGGCGGCAACTTCGCCTCGAGCATGACCAACATCTCCTTCTTTTATCCGGACCGCATGAAGGGCTGGGCACTCGGCTTGAACGCAGCCGGCGGCAATATCGGCGTCAGCAGCGTCCAGTTGCTCACCCCGGTCCTGATGGGACTCGGCATCATCAATCTCTATCAGGGTACGCCGGGACCGGGAGGCATTTATCTTCAGAATGCAGGCCTGATGTGGCTGCTGCCGCTCGCCGTCGCGGTGTTCGGCGCGGTGTTTTTCATGAACAACCTGACGACGGCGCGCTCGTCGTTCAAGGACCAGCTGGCTATCGTCGGACGCAAGCACACCTGGATCATGTCCTTCATCTATATCGGGACGTTCGGTTCTTTCATCGGCTATTCGGCGGCGTTCCCACTCCTGATCAAGACCCAGTTCCCGGCGGTAACAGTCACGGTGGCGTTCCTTGGGCCGCTGGTCGGTTCCTTGTCGCGTCCGTTGGGCGGGCTGCTTGCCGACAAGATCGGCGGCGCCGTCGTGACGTTCTGGAATTTCATCGCCATGGGCGCAGCGACGATGGGCGTCATGCACTTCGTCGAGGCCAAGGACTTCGGCGGCTTCCTGACGATGTTCCTGATCCTGTTCGTCACCACAGGGATCGGCAACGGCTCGACCTACCGCATGATCCCATCGATCTTCCGTGAGGAGAACCTGGCGAAAGCGAAAGGCCAGGGCGAAGCCGCGCGCACGAGCGCCTTGAAGGCAGCGAACATCGAGAGCGGCGCCGCACTCGGCTTTATCGGCGCCATTGGGGCCGTCGGCGGCTACTTCATTCCGCGCGGTCTCGGAGCGTCGATCGGCCTCACCGGCGGCCCGCAATTGGCGCTGGAAATCTACCTCGCGTTCTACGCGGTCTGCCTCGCGCTCACGTGGTGGTTCTATCAGCGCAAGAGCTTCCTATCGCCACGCACGACGAGCCTCGCCGGAGCACGCGTGTGAGACGCCGCAAACAGCAGCGCCGATAACGCGGATGCGATGTCATCCCAGGCCGGGAAGCCCAGGAGCACGTCCATGACACCAGATCAGATCAAGGCGATCCAGGATAGCTTCCTCAAGGTCGCGCCGATCTCAGAGCAGGCGGCCGCGTTGTTCTACGGCCGGCTGTTTGAGATCGCGCCGGCTGTGAAGCCGCTCTTTCGCGGCGACATGAAGGAGCTGGGCCGCAAGCTGATGGCGACGCTCGGCGTCGTCGTCCACGGCCTCGCCAATCTTGAATCCATTCTGCCAGCGGCCAGCGCGCTGGCGAAACGTCACGTCGATTACGGCGTCAAGGCCGCCGATTACACGCCGGTTGGCGCGGCGCTACTGTGGACGTTGGAGCGCGGTCTCGGCGAGCAATGGACGCCGCAACTCGCGGCGGCCTGGACCGAGGCTTACACCATTCTGTCCGGCTTCATGATTGCCGAAGCCTACGGCCACAGCATCGCGGCCGAATGAGACCGCGATGAGCGAGCCCCTCGTCATCATCGGCAACGGCATGGCGGCGGCGCGGCTGTGCGAGGAGCTCGCGCAACGCGCGCTCGGCCGTTACGCCATCGCCGTGATCGGCGAGGAGCCGCAGCTCGCCTATAATCGCGTCCTGCTCTCGTCGGTGCTTGCCGGCGACGTGCCGGCGAGCGAGATCGTGCTGCAATCGGCAAGCTGGTGGCGCGACCGTGGCGTCACCCTGCGTTATGGCGCGCCGGCCGTCGCGACCGATCTCGCCGCGCGAGTCGTGACCCTCGCCGACGGCAAGACATTCAAATTCGCGAAGCTCGTCTTCGCCACCGGCTCGCGGGCGATACGGCTGCCCGTCGGCGGCGCCGATCTGCCGGGCGTTCTGACGTTCCGCGACATGGGCGACGTCGATGCGATCACGCGCGCGGCGCGGCGCGGGACTCGTGTCGTGGTCATCGGCGGCGGCTTGCTGGGCATCGAGGCCGCGTGCGGTCTCGCCAAGGCCGGCGCCAGGGTCACGCTCGTTCATCTCATGGACCGGCTGATGGAGCGCCAGCTCGACGCTCGCGCCGCGGCGATGCTCAAGCAATCGGTCGAGAGGAAGGGCGTGAATGTGCTGCTCGAAGCCGAGACGGGACGCTTCATCGGCGATGGACACATCGAAGCGGTGGAA
>DATJYT010000413.1:0-7883 GCA_035499475.1 Xanthobacteraceae bacterium
CATGCAGGGCCTTTTGACCGAGGTCGCTCTGCTGTTCGAGCACGGCAACGCCGCCAAGGTCGAACTGCGCTTCGGCCTGACATCGGCCTTGAAAAAGGAGATCGAGCAGGGCGCGGTGTTCGATATTGCGCTGCTGCCGCGACCCGACATAGACGCTTTGACGAAAGCGGGCAGAATTGCGCCTGGTTCCACAGCGGATATCGCGCGCTCTTCCATCGGCGTCGCCGTGCGCGTCGGCGCCGCCAAGCCCGATATCGCGACGGCGGACGCCTTCAAACGCACGCTGCTCCAGGCGCGGTCGATCACCTACAGCGACGGCCCGAGCGGTATTTATATCGGTGGCCTCATCGACCGCCTCGGCATCGGCCAGCAGATCAAGCCAAAGACGCGGCTGACGACCGGCCCGGTCGCCGAACTGGTCGCAGCCGGCGAGGCCGAGATCGGCATCCAGCAGATCGTTGCGATCCTGCCGATCAAGGGCGCCGAACTTGTCGGGCCGCTCCCCGCCGACCTCCAAAACGTCATCATCTATGCTGCGGGCCTGGCCGCTGGGATCGAAGATGGTGCTGCGGCCCGGGCCTTTCTCGCCTTCATGGCGACACCTGATGCCGTGCGCATCATTCGCGCCAAGGGGCTCGAACCAGGCTGAGCGGATGTCGCCGCAAGCGAAGAAGTGCCCGCGCCATCGCGCTTTTCGGCCCGTGTCGTCTTGACTTCGCCGTGATGCGTCGATATGTACGCCCCACTTTTCGGCAGGCGGTGAGCTTCGCCCGTCGGAACGGCATGCCGGGTTCCGTACAAGCTATTGAAAGTTATTGCTTTCTTGGCTCCCGCATTCGGGTAACGGGACGCGGCGCGACGCCTCGACGAAGGAAGCTCAAACGCTGCCTCTGGCTTCGAAAGTCAGATAATCGGTGCATGACCGCGCTCCTCGGACCGCGGTCCTCTGCGAAGGCCAAGCGCCCTTCCGCAATGGGAGCGGATGGCGCGATTTGGTTTTGCGCGAACGGATTCGTGTGTCGTGCCGCGGCGAGGGCTGCGGCCAAACGGGAAGCGGAAGAATGCCGACGATCAACCAGCTCATTCGCAGTCCGCGGGTGACGCAGCACGCGAAGAAGAAAGTGCCGGCGCTCCAGCAGAGCCCGCAAAAGCGCGGTGTCTGCACGCGCGTCTATACGACGACGCCGAAGAAGCCGAACTCGGCGCTGCGCAAAGTCGCCAAGGTGCGTCTGACCAACGGCTTCGAAGTCATCGGCTACATTCCCGGCGAGGGTCATAACCTCCAGGAACATTCGGTGGTGATGATCCGTGGCGGCCGCGTAAAAGACCTGCCGGGCGTGCGCTACCACATCCTCCGCGGTGTGCTCGACACGCAAGGTGTGAAAAACCGCAAGCAGCGGCGATCGAAATACGGAGCGAAGAGGCCGAAGTAGTCGGCCTCTTTCGCGTTACGAAGGAAGAGAAAACAGATGTCCCGCCGTCACAGGGCAGACAAGCGCGAGATCCTGCCGGACCCGAAATTCGGGAACGTGGTGGTCACGAAATTCATGAACTCCGTCATGCACGCCGGCAAGAAGTCGGTAGCGGAGAATATCGTGTACGGCGCGCTTGACATGATCGAGGGCAAGACTCGCGGCAATCCGGTCGCTGTGTTTCAACAGGCCCTCGACAACGTCATGCCGTCGATCGAGGTCCGCTCCCGCCGCGTTGGCGGCGCGACCTATCAGGTGCCGGTTGAAGTGCGTACATCGCGGCGTCAGGCGCTCGGCATCCGCTGGATCATTTCGGCGGCGCGCGAACGCAACGAAAAGACAATGACCGAGCGGCTGTCCGCGGAACTGCTCGACGCATCGAATAACAGGGGAAACGCCGTCAAGAAGCGCGAAGACACGCACCGGATGGCGGAAGCCAACCGCGCGTTCTCGCACTATCGCTGGTAACGCCGGCGACGACGAAGGAACCCGAGAACAATGCCCCGTACCCACTCCATCGAGGACTACCGCAACTTCGGTATCATGGCGCACATTGATGCCGGCAAGACGACGACGACCGAGCGCGTCCTCTACTACACCGGCAAGAGCCACAAGATAGGCGAGGTGCACGAAGGCGCCGCGACTATGGACTGGATGGAGCAGGAGCAGGAGCGCGGCATCACCATCACGTCGGCCGCGACAACTGCATTCTGGAACGGCAAGCGGCTCAATATCATTGACACGCCCGGACACGTCGATTTCACCATCGAGGTGGAGCGCTCGCTGCGCGTCCTCGACGGCGCGGTGTGCGTGCTCGATTCCAACCAGGGCGTCGAGCCGCAGACCGAGACGGTGTGGCGCCAGGGCGACCGCTACAAGGTCCCGCGCATCGTGTTCTGCAACAAGATGGACAAGATCGGCGCGGACTATTTCCAGTGCCTGAAGGATATCGTCGATCGTCTCGGCGCCAAGCCGGTGGCGATTCAGCTTCCGATCGGCGCGGAGAACCAATTCAAGGGCATCATTGACCTCGTCCGCATGGTCGGCGTGGTTTGGGACGAAGAGACGCTCGGCGCCAAGTATCACGACATCGAAATTCCGGCCGAGCTGTTGGACCAGGCCAAGGAATATCGCGAGAAGCTGATCGAGGCCGCCGTCGAGCTCGATGACGACGCGATGACCGCGTATCTCGAGGGCAAGGAGCCCGACGAAGCGACGCTGAAGCGTCTCATCCGCAAGGCGACTATTTCCAGTGTGTTTTTTCCGGTGCTATGCGGCTCGGCGTTCAAGAACAAGGGCGTGCAGCCTCTGCTCGATGCCGTGGTCGATTATCTGCCGTCGCCGCTCGACGTTCCGCCGATGAAGGGCGTCGACCTCAAAGGGAATGAGGTGGAGCGCAAGCCGTCGGATTCCGAGCCGATGGCGCTGCTTGCCTTCAAGATCATGGATGATCCGTTCGTCGGCACCATCACGTTCTGCCGTATCTATTCGGGCAAGCTCGAGAGTTCGACCGGTGTCTTGAATTCGACCAAGGACCGCAAAGAGCGTGTCGGCCGCATGCTATTGATGCACGCCAACAACCGCGAGGACATCAAGGAAGCCTTTGCCGGCGATATCGTCGCCCTGGCGGGCCTCAAAGAAGTCCGCACCGGCGATACGCTGTGCGATCCGCAGCACGCGGTGATCCTGGAAAAGATGGAGTTCCCCGATCCCGTCATCGAGATCGCGATCGAGCCGAAATCGAAGGCCGACCAGGAGAAGCTGGGCGTTGCGCTCGCGAAGCTGGTGGCGGAAGACCCCTCGTTCCGCGTCACGACGGACCACGAGTCGGGTCAGACCATCATCAAGGGCATGGGCGAACTGCACCTCGACATCAAGGTCGATATCCTCAAGCGCACCTATAAGGTGGATGCCAATATCGGTGCGCCGCAGGTCGCCTACCGCGAGAAGATCACCCGGCCCGCCACAGTTGATTATACGCATAAGAAGCAGACCGGCGGTCACGGCCAGTTCGCGCGGGTCAAGATCGTAGCCGAGCCGAGCCAGCCCGGCGCCGGCTTCGTGTTTGAGAATGAGATCGTCGGCGGCACTGTGCCGCGCGAGTTCTTCCCGGCCGTCGAGAAGGGCCTCGAGGGCTCGCTGGGCAGCGGCGTGCTCGCCGGGTTCCCGGTGGTCGATCTAAAAGTGTCGCTGGTCGACGGCGCCTCGCACGACGTCGACTCCTCGGCCATGGCGTTCGAGATCGCCGCGCGCGCGGCGTTGCGCGAAGCCTTGCAGAAGGGCGGCCCGGTGCTGCTCGAGCCGATCATGAAGGTCGAGGTGGTGACGCCCGAAGACTACACCGGATCGGTCATCGGCGACCTCAATTCGCGCCGGGGCCAAATCCAGGGTCAGGACATGCGCGGCAACGCCAACGTCATCAACGCGATGGTGCCGCTCGCCAACATGTTCTCTTACGTCAACAACCTGCGCTCCATGTCACAGGGGCGCGCCACGTTCACGATGCAGTTCGACCACTACGCTGAAGTACCGAAAGCCATCGCAGAAGAGGTTCAGGCGAAGTACGCCTGACGAACAACCACACGAGTTAAGCAGGAGCCGGAACGGAGAGTCCTATGGCCAAGGAAAAATTCAATCGCACCAAGCCGCATTGCAATATCGGCACGATTGGTCACGTCGATCACGGCAAGACGTCATTGACGGCGGCCATTACCAAGGTCTTGGCCGAGAAGGGGCAGGCCCAATACACGGCCTATGACCAGATCGACAAGGCGCCGGAAGAGAAGGCGCGCGGCATCACCATTGCGACCGCCCACGTCGAGTACGAGACCGACAAGCGCCACTATGCGCACGTCGACTGCCCCGGGCACGCCGACTATGTGAAGAACATGATCACCGGCGCGGCGCAGATGGACGGCGCGATCCTGGTGGTGAGCGCGGCCGACGGCCCGATGCCGCAGACCCGCGAGCACATCCTGCTCGCCCGCCAGGTCGGCGTGCCGGCGCTGGTGGTGTTCCTCAACAAGGTCGATATGGTCGATGATCCGGAGCTTCTCGAGCTTGTCGAGCTCGAAGTCCGCGAGCTTCTGTCCAAATACAATTTCCCCGGCGACAAGATCCCCGTCATCAAGGGCTCGGCGCTGATGGCGCTCGAGGACAAGGATCCGAAGCTGGGCAAGGAAGCGATCTTCGAGCTGATGAAGGCGGTCGATGAGTACATTCCGCAGCCGGAGCGTCCCAAGGACCAGCCGTTCCTGATGCCGGTCGAAGACGTGTTCTCGATCTCGGGCCGCGGCACGGTCTGCACCGGCCGTATCGAGCGCGGCGTCATCAAGGTGGGCGAGGAAGTCGAGATCGTCGGCATCAAGCCGACCACCAAGACCGTCGTCACCGGCGTCGAGATGTTCCGCAAGCTGCTCGACCAGGGCGAGGCCGGCGACAACGTCGGCTGCCTGCTGCGCGGCACGAAGCGCGAAGAAGTGGAGCGCGGGCAGGTCCTGTGCAAACCCGGCTCGGTGAAGCCGCACACCAAGTTCAAGGCCGAAGCCTACATCCTCACCAAGGAGGAGGGCGGGCGCCACACGCCGTTCTTCACCAACTACCGGCCGCAATTCTACTTCCGCACCACCGACGTGACCGGCGTGGTCACGCTGCCGGAAGGCACCGAGATGGTCATGCCGGGCGACAACATCGCCATGGAAGTGACGCTGATCGTGCCGATCGCCATGGAAGAGAAGCTGCGCTTCGCCATTCGCGAGGGCGGCAAGACGGTCGGTGCCGGCGTCGTTGCGAGCATCGTGGAGTAGAGCGAACAGAGAGCGGCAAATGGCGAATAGATCCAACCCTATTCGCCATTCGCAATTCGCCACTCGCGGGGAACAGACATGAACGGCCAGAACATAAGAATCCGGCTCAAGGCGTTCGATCACCGCATCCTTGATGCGTCGACGCGTGAGATCGTCAACACCGCTAAGCGCACCGGCGCGCAGGTGCGCGGGCCGATTCCGTTGCCGACAAAGATCGAGAAGTTCACGGTCAACCGCTCGCCACACATCGACAAGAAGAGCCGCGAGCAATTCGAAATGCGCACGCACAAGCGTCTGCTCGACATCGTCGACCCGACGCCGCAGACCGTCGATGCGCTCATGAAGCTCGATCTCGCCGCCGGCGTCGACGTCGAGATCAAGCTCTGAGGCGCGAAAGGGAATAGACCATGCGGTCGGGAGTTCTGGCGCAAAAAGTCGGGATGATGCGGCTCTTCACCGAGGCCGGCGAGCACGTGCCGGTGACGGTGTTGCGCCTCGCCAATTGCCAGGTGGTGGGTCACCGCACCAAGGAAAAGAACGGCTATGTCGCGCTTCAGCTCGGCGCCGGCCAGCGCAAGGTGCAGCGCACGACCAAGGCCGATCGCGGGCACTTCGCGGTCGCCAAGGTCGAGCCGAAGCGCAAGCTCGCCGAATTTCGCGTCGATGCTGATGCGCTGATCCCGATTGGTGCCGAGATCACGGCCGATCATTTTGTCGTCGGCCAATTTGTCGATGTCACCGGCACTTCGACCGGCAAGGGCTGGGCCGGCGGCATGAAGCGCTGGAATTTCGGCGGCCTGCGGGCCAGTCACGGCGTGTCCATCTCGCACCGCTCGATCGGCTCCACCGGCGGCCGCCAGGATCCCGGAAAGACTTTCAAGAACAAGAAAATGCCGGGCCATCTCGGCGTCGACCGGGTGACCACGCTCAATCTCAAGGTCATGCAGACCGACGTGCCGCGCGGCCTGATTATGGTCGAAGGCGCGGTTCCGGGCGTCAAGGGCGGCTGGATTACGGTACGCGACGCGGTGAAGAAGAAGCTGCCGGACGGCGTGCCGAAGCCCGGCAAGTTCAAGCTCGCCGACAACGAGTCCACCGCTCCCGTCTCGATCGGCCAGCAGGAAGGGGCCGCGTGATGGAGCTGCAGATCACCACCCTCGACGGCGAGAAAGCCGGCTCGATCACCTTGTCCGACACTATTTTCGGACTGGAGCCGCGCACCGACCTCATTCACCGCTGCGTCGTCTGGCAATTGGCCAAGCGCCAGCGCGGTACCCATGAGGTCAAGAACCGCGCCGACATCCACCGCACTGGCAAGAAGATGTACCGGCAAAAGGGCACTGGCTCCGCGCGCCATGGCTCGGCCCGCGTCAATCTGTTCCGCGGCGGCGGCCGTTCGTTCGGGCCGCACACCCGCAGCCACGAAATCGGCCTGCCCAAAAAGGTTCGCGCGCTCGCGCTCAGGCACGCACTGTCGGCCAAAGCCAAGGACGACGGCATCATCGTCATCGAGGCGCTGAACGTGAAGGAAGCCAAGACCAAGGCGCTGCGGAGCCAGTTCGAGAAGCTTGGCCTGTCGAATGCGCTCCTCATCGACGGCGCCGAAGTCGCCGCCGGCGTGCGCACCGCCGCCCGCAATATCCCGAATATCGACGTGCTGCCGGTCGCCGGCATCAACGTCTACGACGTCATGCGGCGTCACAAGCTGGTCCTTACCCGGGCCGCCGTCGATGCGTTGGAGGCGCGCTTCAAATGACCACCAGCGACCCGCGCCATTACGACATCATTATCGCGCCGCTCATCACCGAGAAGGCGACCAACGCGTCCGAGCACAGCAAGGTCATGTTCAAGGTCGCCATGACGGCGACCAAGCCGCAGATCAAGGAAGCGGTCGAGAAGCTATTCGACGTGAAAGTCAAAAGCGTGAACACCATGCGCCGGCGCGGCAAGTGGAAAATCTTCAAGGGCCGCCGCGGGCAGCAATCCGACACCAAGCGCGCCATCGTGACCCTCGAAGAGGGCCAGAAGATCGACGTGACGACGGGTCTGTAGGGAGCGGCGCATGGCACTTAAGAATTACAATCCGGTCACGCCTGGCCAACGCCAATTGGTGCTGGTCGATCGCTCGGCGCTTTATTCGGGTAAGCCCGTCAAGGCGCTCACCGAAGGCAAGAATTCGACCGGTGGCCGCAACAACAACGGCCACATCACCTCGCGCTATCGCGGCGGCGGTCACAAGCAGGCCTACCGCACCATCGACTTCAAGCGCCGCAAGTTCGACGTCGCGGCCAAGGTCGAACGACTGGAATACGATCCGAACCGTACCGGCTTCATCGCGCTCATAAAATACGATGACGGCGAGGTGGCCTATATCCTGGCGCCGCAACGTCTCAATGTTGGCGATGTCGTTGTCTCCGGCGAGCACGTCGACGTGAAGCCCGGCAATGCCATGCCGGCCGCGAATATTCCGGTCGGCACGATCGTGCACAATATCGAGATCAAGATCGGCAAGGGCGGCCAGATCGCGCGCTCGGCCGGCGCCTACGCGCAGATCGTCGGCCGTGACGGCGAGTACGTGATCCTACGGCTCAATTCGGGCGAGCAA
>DATJYT010000414.1:0-11763 GCA_035499475.1 Xanthobacteraceae bacterium
ATCGAGGAGATCATCAATCGTCCGGTTCTGGCTTGCGACCCGAAACTCGCCTTCGAGACCGCCGCCGATGGCCGCTCGCTCGGGCAGGTGATCGCGGCGGATGCCCAAGGCGGCGACGTCCTGCCGCTGCTGCAGATGACCCTGCAACATCTGTCCGACGCCGAGA
The DNA here is from genome assembly GCA_035499475.1 of Xanthobacteraceae bacterium. Classification (GTDB taxonomy): domain Bacteria; phylum Pseudomonadota; class Alphaproteobacteria; order Rhizobiales; family Xanthobacteraceae; genus BOG-931. The sequence goes on from DATJYT010000414.1 coordinate 167, forward strand.
AGAAACGCGGCGACGGGCTGCTGCATTTTGCCGATTATCGCGGCTTGGATCAGGCGCCGGTCGAGGTTATCGCCGCGGCGCTTGCGCCTCTCGACCAGGCCGCGCGCGACAGCGTGCCGGCGTTGATCATCGCTTTCGCCCACGGCGTCGAACTTGATCCCGCCAGCGGCAAGCCGGTCGTCACGCTGCGGCCGATCGTTCGCGAGGCGTTCGAGCGCGGCCGGAAAGAACGCAGGGCGCTGATCAAATCCTTGATCGCGCACCGGCTCCTCGTCACCGAGACTGCCGGCGATGAAATCCGCATCCGGCCGATGCACGACGCGCTGCTGCGCATCTGGCCAGAAGCCGTGCACACCTTGATCGAGAACGCGACGATCGTCCGCGTCCGCCGCGTGATCGAACCTTTGGCCGCACGCTGGACCGCCGCCGGCCGACCAGCACGCAGCAACCTTCTCTTGCGATCGCCGGCGCTGCTCGCCGACGCGCAACGTCTGCTCTCGCAGTTCGGGGACGACGTCACACCGGCGCTGCAAAGCTACCTTGCGGCGTCGCAGGGCGTGCAGGCCAAGCAGGTCGAATACGAGCAGTACCGGCAGCGCTTGAATGCGCCCGGAGCCGACGCGAAATACCTCTATGCCAGCATCCCCTATCGGCTGCTGGTCCTCGCTCTCATCGCGCTCACCATGATCGTGCGCTATCTCGATCCCGCTCCGCTCGAGCGCTTGCGGACATTCGCCTTTGACACCTTTCAGCGGGCGAGCCCCGCGCCCTATGACCCGCAGAGTCCCGTTCGGATCGTGAATATCGACGAGCCGTCCCTTGCGGCCTATGGCCCGTGGCCGTGGCCGCGCACGCGGCTTGGCGATCTCGCGCGCGCGCTCACCGAGCGTGGTGCTGCCGCCGTCGTGTTCGATCTCCGGCTCTCCATGCCGGACCGGTGGTCGCCGGAGGAATATCTGAAGACGCTGCCGCCGGACCAGGCGCAGCTGCTTCGCAGCGCGATCGGCGAGGGCCCGACCAACGATCATGTCTTCGCCAAGAGTCTGGAACTGACGCCGAGCGTCGTCGCGGTAAGACTGGATGCCGTCGCGCCGCAGGAGCCGCCCGATCCGGTTGCGCTTCAACAATGCCTGCTCGATCCCCTCGGCAAAGCCGGCTTCGCCTGGGCGGGAACGTGTCCGGAGCCTTTCATTCCGAACTTCCGCAATGCGGAGGTGCTGAGCGAACTCGCCCGCGCCGCGCCCGGCCTCGGCGCGGTCGCCTACCTGCCCGACGCCGACGGCGTGCTTCGCAGGCTCGGCCTCGTTGATCGGCAGGGCGACAAGCTCATTCCGGCGCTGGCCGTCGAGGCGATCCGCATCGCGCACGGCGTCAACAATTATGTCATCGGCTCCTCGAAGCCGGCGGGCAAAACCTCGATCGGCGAGCAGACAGGCATCGAGTATTTCGACATCGGCGAATTGCAAGTCGATACCGATCCGCAAGGCGCCATCATGCCGCGATTCCGCCAAGCCAATCCGGCGCAGTTCATTTCGGCAGGCGCGGTGCTCGCCGGCAAAAGCCCCAAGGCCGACCTCACCGGGAAAATCGTCGTCGTCGGAACGACGGCGGGCGGTGTGCCTGACCTGCACATGACGCCCATCGACGAGGCCGTGCCGGGGATCGAAATTCAGGCGCAGACGATCGAGAACCTCCTGGCCCACACCGAGCTGACGCGTCCCGGCTACGCGCTGGTCGTGGAGGAACTCATGGTGCTCGGCATCGGGGCGCTATTGGGGCTGACCGTACCGCTCCTCTCGACATCGGGGCTGAGCGTCCTGTGCGGCGCCACGCTCATCTCCTTCGCGGCGGGCTCCTGGGCTGCCTACAACTATTCCGGCGTCCTGATCGATCCGATCTATCCGATCGTGACGCTTGCCGTCCTCGTCATCGCTCTCAAGCTCGGCATCCGGCAGATCGCGTGGGCTCGCCGCGGCACGACGCAATAATTCAAATTCGTCGTCCGCTCACGCCGAAAGCGTGAGATCGGGCCAACTCGGGCGCGGCGTTAACGGATCGTTCACCACGATCACAAGCCTGACGGCCGCCGGCAGCGCGAAGGGACGAGATCGTTGGTGCAAGCTTTACCAAGCCGCAACACGGCTCATGGTGTCATGCGACCAGGCCGATTCCTTGGGCGCAAAGGCGCCGATGGGCTCGACCGACAGCAGCGGCCGAATGAAATGCGAATGCATTTGTTGAAGAAAGAGGTCGAGGATCTCATCCAGTCGCTCTGGGTGCTGGTGGTCGACGACAACCAGTACATGCGCAAGATGATCCGCAACCTTCTCGTCAATTGCGGCATCAAGGACATCTACGAGGCCGCCGACGGCATCGCTGCCCTCGACGCCATCCGCACCGTGGCGCCCGACGTCGTCATTCTCGATTGGGAAATGCCGCTCTTGAGCGGCGCGGAGCTGGTGCGCATTGTGCGCTCGCCGGGCGTATTCCCGATGCCCGACATCCCGATCATCATGCTCAGCGGTCACGGCGAGCGCTGGCGCGTGGTCGAGGCGGCAAAGCTCGGCGTCAACGAGTACCTGATCAAGCCGGTGTCGGCGAAAGCCATTCACGATCGCCTGGTCTCGATCATGACGCAGCCGCGCCCCGCCGTGCAGCTCGGCGACTATTACGGCCCCGAGCCGCGCAAGCTTCTGACCGATCCTCTCGACGAAGCGGAACTTGGCAGAAGCCTCGCCCAGGCCATCGTCGACTGACGCGGCCACGCTTCGCAGTCCAGCGCGGTGGCAGGCGATCTCACTACTGCGCGCTTTTCGGCGCGTCCGGTGCAGCCGGCGGCGCGGCCAGTAATTGATCGATCACCGAACGCACGGCAGCGCCCGCGCTGCGCCCCTTGACGGCGTCGAGAAGCGGTGCGGCCGCGCCGGAATGGCGGATCAGGCTTTGCGGGTCCGGCAGCATGATCGGATCGTCCCACTGACCCTGGACAACGAACGGCAACGCAAACTCGTTGGCGGTGGCGGTCGAAACCAGGGTCGCGACGCCCTTGAGATCGAGATCTCGCATTGGCACTGAAACCTGGCCGCCGACCGCGAGCCGCACCGACGGGCCTTCGATGTGCATCTCGTTGACGGAGACGAGGCCGTTTTCGATTTTGAGATTGAGCGTCAGTTGATCGAACGGCGTGCGCCCGCTGCGGAAGTCGCCGTTGCCGGAGAGCGGTCGGCGTTCGAGGCGGCGCATTAACTGCTCGACATTGATCCCGGCAAGGGCGCCGCCATGCGCGTTCAGGCTTGCCGTTCCCTTGAGCGTGTTGGTCACCGCCAGCACGGAGTCGCCAGAGCCGTCGACATTGAGGCTCAGGTTGCCGTGGCCGACGAGCTTGCGAAGCCCGAACACCTGACCGAGGCAGCTCTCCAGATCGACATCAACGAACTGGACGTGCGACGTCGCCTCGACGCCGCCGCTTGCCGCGGTGGCAAGCCCAAGGGAGCCTCGCACGACGCCGCCAAAGGCCTGCGATTCGCCGATCGTGATTCCGAGTTTGCCGTTGCGCATGTTGGCCGCGATCGCGGTGCGTCCCAGTTGCGCGTTCGCGACCTTGATGCTGGCCGCCGACAGCCGCAGATCGAGGTTCAAGTCGCCGAGTCCGTCGAGCGTGATCGGCATCTGGTCCCAATTGCGCTCGTCGGTCGCCAGCAGCCGGACGCCGGATACGTAAGGCGTAAGGTCGAGCTCGTCGGCCGCAAGCGTTCCCTGGACGGTGCGGTTGCCGTCGGTCGATAGTGTCAGCACGCCCTCGGCGGAGTTGCCGTCGAGCTGGACGTTGACATTGGCAAGCGAGATAGTTCCCCCGGCAATGATGCTCTGGGCTTTCAGCGCGAAACGGCCGAAGCCGCCGAACGGCACCTTGGTCTTGCCGGTCCAGCGCATGGCGTCGCGCAGCGACGGCGATTCGACGCCGAGCATGCCCTCGATTTTCAATGTCGGCTGGTAGCTCGCAGCGCCGTCGAACGCGAGTTTCAGCGGCTCGCCGGAGACCCGGACCTTGACTCCCGACCGCTCGCCGTTGAGCGCGGCCAGGAAATCGGTCAGCGCCAGGCTGGCATCGACAGGCTCGCCGTGCCAGGTGAAACGGCCGTTCGCCCCGAAGCTGCGCGAGATGGAAGGCCACGCGACCTGAAAGTCGACATTTTCGAGACGTTCGCTGAAACCCTTCCCGTCATCGTGGACGACGACGACGCCGTCGTGAATACCGATTTCCGAAAATGAGGCCGTGCGGTTGGGATCGGGCTCGAGCCCGCGGGCGAGCGCTTCGATCAATCCGGACCAGTTCGACTGGCCATCGGCGAAGAACGTGACGTTGATCGTCGGCCGCGACAGCGTCACGTCCGCGATCTCGATGCGCCCGACCAAGAGCGGAAAGAAGCGCAGCCGTGCGCTGAGCTCGTCGGCGACGACGGCGGGCTCGCCGGTCCGGTCGTCGCCGAGCAAAACGTTGCGGAACGTCACCGCCCCGGACGGGAACAACGAAACCGCCATATCGCCCCGTAAAATCGGGTCGAGCCCGGTAACGGCATGGATTTCCTTCATGACCGCGTCACGAACCGAGGCGGCGGGAATGAGATAAGACAACGCCACCAGGGTGACGAACGCAGCCGCAATCACGCCGGCAACGGCAATTGCGAGGCGTTTCAAGCCGGTAGCCGCGGTCAAGGGACGCGTTTTCCGATGTTGCTGGGCTCGACAACTATAGCGAGCGGGATGAAGGCTGCAACTTGCCTGGGGTCTGTGTCGCTTTCGTGGCCGGCGCCGCGCGGTGGCCCGCGCAAATGTCGGCCGCCAAAGCGGAAATTCCCTTGCGCTGACGCCTTCGCTCAGCGGGCGTAGGCCTGCCGCGGCAGCCTTTCGCGTCCCTGCGCCACCTCGGCGATCATTTTCTTGATGATCGCCTGGCCGAACGAATTAAAGTTCTCGGCGACCATCACAAAGGCGTTCGGACCGCCCATGACGTTGTCGCGGTAATAATTGGCAAGGCCGCCCGGGGGATTGGTGTGGTCGGGATTCCACGACATCGGATTCTCGCTGAGAATGACCAGTCCGTTGATGATGATGCCCTTGGCGACGGCCTCGTCGCGCAACGCCGCGGCGTCGCGGCCGGCATTGTTAGTGCCATCGCCAGAGACGTCGATGGTGCGCCGCGCCGCCGCGTAGGGTGCGCGGTCAAGCTGCGCCATGGCAAACTCCAGTGCGCCGCTGATCGAGGTGCGGTCGGCAAACGAGCGCGGCGCTTCGAGCAGCCGGTCGCCGAATCCCTTGGCCGAACCGGTATCCCCGATGGTGGTCCAATCGATCACCACGCGCTGGGCGCCAACGCCGGACCACTCCACGAACATCAGTCCGATCTTGCCGGCGCGGCCGGAACGGATCGCGTCAAGCACGCGCGAATCCGAAATGGCGGCGGCGTAGCCCTCCCGCTGCAACTGAAACTTCCCGGCGTCGATGCTGCGCGACACGTCGGCCGCCAGCACCAGGAGGAGATCGACGTCCTCGGCGGCGGCCGCCGCCGGCATCAAAGCCGTGCCGAAAAGAATCGAGATCAGGAGGATTCCGACCGCGCGCATCGTCGCACCTTGTAGCGGCTCGCCGCCCAACAATCGCCCCGACCGTAATAAGCTTAGCACAAATCCGCGCCCGGACGTACTGCGCGATGGGGAACGGGCAGGCGATCGCAGGTTGCGGCCACGGCCGATGCATTCAGTCGGTGACAACTCGGCTCGGCGGAAAGGCGATCTCGACCAGGGTACCGGCGTCCGGCGCGCTCTTGATGCTGAAGTTCGCATGGTTGGCCTCGGCGAGCGCCTTGGTTAGCGGCAATCCGAGGCCGGTGCCGCCCGAGCCCCAACTTCCGGCCGTCGCGGTCTGGCGGAATGGTTCGAGCGCCGCTTCGATATCCTTCTCGCTCATGCCGATGCCGGTGTCGCGCACGCGCAGCAGCACTTCGGCATTGTCCGAGAGCAAGGTCGAGATGATCACTTGGCCGCCCGGCCCGGTGAACCTGATCGAGTTGATCAGGAGGTTGAGCACGATCTGGCGGAGCGCGCGCTCGTCGGCGACGACGCGATGCAGGCCCGGCGCCAATGCGGTGCGGATGATAATGCGCGCGCGGTTCGCCTGCGGCTGCATCACGGCAACGCACTGCTGGGTGATGTCGTTGACGTTGACGTTGGCGAATGCGAGCTCGAGCCGACCGGTTTCGATCTTCGAAAGATCGAGCAGGTCGTTGAGCAGCGTGACGAGATGCGTGCCGGCGTCGTGGATGTCCTTGAGATATTCACGGTAGCGTTCGTTGCCGACCGGCCCGAAGCGCTCCGCCATCATGACCTCGGCAAAGCCCACGATGGCATTGAGGGGGGTGCGAATTTCGTGGCTCACCTTGGCGAGAAACTCCGCCTTTGCCGACGTCGCCTTTTGCACCTCGCGTCTGGCACTGCGCAGCTCTTCCTCGCCTTTCTTGCGGGCGGAAGAGTCCTTGAAAACGGCATAAAACGTGTCGCCGCCCAGCTGCGCAATGGTCATCACCAATGGCACGACCCGGTCGTCGCCGGCATGAGCTTCGACATCGAGGGTATCGTTGATGGTGTGGGTGCCCTCGACGATGCGCGCGAAATAATCGCGTGCCGCGCGTTCGCTTGCCGGCGTGAACAGTTCGCCGAATGATTTGATCGTGAGCGAGCTCACCGGGCACCCGAACAGCCCCGCCGCTCCAGGAGTGGCGCTCAATATCTGCCAGTCCCGGTCGATTTCGATGACACCGTCCGACGTTGCGCCGATGATCAGCTTGAGCGCGCGGATTTCCTGCTGCGCGGCCGCAACGGCTCCTTCGGCGGTTTTGCGATGGTTCTCGCCTGCGCCATTGGTCAGGATCAGCGCGAGCGCGGATGCGCCGTTCCAGGGAACGATGAACAAGCGGCCTTCGACCGGCATCGTGTGGCCGCCCCGCGCCATGATCGACATGGATTGCACGTCGCCGCTTTCCGCAACCCGTCCGGCGCTCGGCCCGATAAACAGCGTGTTCGGGCCGCCCGCCTCGTTGAGCGCATCGAGATCGTCGTAGCCGCTCCACTCGAGGAAATGACGATTGGCATGGATCAGCGTGTCGCCCCGGTAGATGAGGACGCCGACCGGAATACGGTCGAGCAGTGACGCCGAGATCAAAGGCATCGCCGGCTCCTCCGCGTCGGCGGCGGCGTCAAAGTCGTGACGCGGAGCGCCGGCAGCGGGAACGCTCGACGCCTCCTGCGCGGCGGACATTGCCGCATTCAATAAGGACGCCTCCGGCGCAGACGGCGCCGGAGCCCGTTCGGCGGCCGCCTCCTCCAGACGCGATGCTTCGGCAGTGCGCTCCGCGCCGGTGGAAGCATCGGGCGCGCCGCGCAAGCGTGCGGTCAGTTCCTGCGCCAAATCGCGGAACGCTTTTCGCTCCACGGGGCTGAGCGTCGGCGACTTTGTCTCCGGCAATGTGTTCTGGCGGAACGGCACCACGTTGGCCGACGCGGGGACGGACGCCGCTGCGGGATTGTCGATGGGCGGCGCAGGAGATTGCGCGGCGGGCGGCGAGGCGAGCGCTTCCGGGTTCGGCGCATTTTCCACGCCGGGTGGCGTTGCACCTGACGCGACGGCAGGCCGCGGCGAGGAATCCGCCGCTGCATCGCGCCCGGCGGAACGCTCGCGGCGCGCGCGAATCAACTGGTTGATGCGTTCGATGTCGCGGCACACACCGAAACCGCGATAACCCCGAAACTTCCGGTCGCGATCGAATACCGGAAGGCCCGACAGCTCGACCGGCAAGCGTTCGTCGGATTCATCGACGGGCCATGAGACGACGATGCCGCTCCAAGTCTCGTGGGTCGCGACGGCGCGCGCCACCTGGTTGTCCGGATCGAGCTTGAGCTCGGCGGCGATTTCGCTCCACAGCCGGCCGAAACCTGCGGTGGTCTTCGGTCCCATCAGCTCGATGAATTCATCCGAACCCACGACGAGGCGGCCGTCGGCGTCCATTTGCCAAACGAAGCGCAGCGGGTGACGCCGCTCCGCCGGCTCTTCGATCGCGGGCGATGCCGCCGATGGCGGCGCCACTTCGGCCGTAGCCGTTATCGCGGCCGGCTGCGGCGGCGGCGCAGGCGTTTCGGAAATCGTCGGCGCGGCCGCAAGCGCGATGTGCTCCGCCCCCATCGGCGGCACGGACGGCTTGGCGGGTGGCGGCAACAGCAGAACGAGGACGCGCGACGATGATTCACCGAGACGCTCTAGGGTGACGTCGAAAGTGCTCTCGCCACTGCGCGCAATACCGCGCGCACTTCCAGCCTCCAGCGACTGCGCCGCAAGCGTCGTGATGCCGAGCGCCGCCAACGAGGTTGCTCCGCCGAGCTGGGCCAAGGCCGGCTCGGTCGCGTGAAGGAGCGCGCCGTCCGGCATGAAAACCGCGAGAGCCTCGGTTGCCCCAGCAAACAGGCGGCGCACGCGTTCGCGCAGCGTCAGCGCCGGGCCTGCCGGTTCGGTCGCCGCGACCAGCACCGCCGCAACGCTGTCCGGCAGGATGAGGCGCGCGCACGCGCAGGTCAGCGCGCGGCCGAAGCCGGCGCCGAAGCCGCGCAACCGCTCGAGCCGCGGCGCTCCGGCCGAGGGCAGCGTCGCCGCAAGGCGCACGATCTGCGCGGCGGCGGGATGGCGCATATCGAAGCGAAGCGCGCGGCAGGCATTGACGTCGGCGGCGTCCAGCAGTGCCGCGCCGACCGCGTTCGCCCACAGGATTCGAGATGCGTCGGTGCTCCACAACCACGCGGGCCATGCGCTCGTTGCCAGCGCCGCAAGTCGCGGATTGCGCAACAGGGCGAGCTCGGACTCTACTGACGCCATCGCGACGGAACCCGTTGCCTAAGCAATTCTTAATAATGCGCGGGTGCTACCGCGTCCATGCCGAGCCCGCTTCTGGGCCTGGCCAAGCCGGGATAACCTTAACCCGAGCGTGGCCGGGCCGGGCACGCGCTTTGGCATGGCGTACCGGGGGCGAAATTGCGTTAGGATCGCGGCGCCGACATTCGAGGAGCAAGTCATGGCCAAAGATCCGTTCGAGCAATTTGCGATGCCCAACGAAGTCCGCGCTTTCGCCGAGCAAAGCGTGGCGCAGGCGAGAAAAGCCTTCGACGGCTTCATTCAGGCCGCAAATCAGGCAATGGGCAAACTGGAAGAAAACGCTCAAGCGGCGCGCAGCAGCGCCAACGAGATTGCGCACAAGTCGATGACTTATGCCGAGCAAAACGTGTCGACGACATTCGATTTTGCCCAAAAGCTGATGCGCGCAAAGGATGCCGCCGAGGTGATGGGCCTGCAGTCGGAATATCTCAGTCGGCAAATGCAGACGCTCTCGGCTCAGGTCCAGGATCTCGGCCAAAGCGCCGCCAAGATGGTGATGGACGCGGCCAAGCAAAAAATTTGATTGCTATTGCCGCTGAATTTGTCGGCGGCCGTTAAAGTTTAAGCAATATCAATTGCTTGCCATTTATTGTGCGTTGCAATAAAACCTATTGCAATGCACCAATTTGAATGCTATATAAAAACGGCAAGCCCGGGCCTGTAAGTGATGTGTTCAGCTGCGGGAGGAGCGCGTTATGCCTCGCGCGGCGGACGGCGACGCCATCCAGAAGACTTCAGTGAGACGGCCCAAGCGTAAGCAAAAACCCGGTCACAAAAACCTAAGGACACGTGCCATGGCGGACACCACCATCCCCCCCAAAGTGAAGCCCAACAAGCCGATGACAGGCCCCTTCGAGATGCCCAAGTTCGAGATGCCCAAGTTTGAAATTCCGAACGTGGAGATGCCCGCCGCGTTCCGTGAGTTCGCCGAGCGGGGCGTCGCCCAGGCCAAGGACACCTACGAGAAGATGAAGGCCGCCGCCGAAGAGGCGACCGACGTTCTCGAAACCACTTACAGCACCGCCAGCAAAGGTGCTTCGGACTACGGCCTCAAGGTTCTCGAGACGGCGCGCGTGAACACCAATGCGGCGTTCGATTTTGCCAGCGAGTTGCTGACCGCGAAGTCGATCTCCGAAGTCGTCGAACTGTCGAGCTCCCACGCCCGCAAGCAGTTCGAGACCTTCACGGAGCAGAGCAAGGAGCTTGGCGCGCTGGCGCAGAAGGTCGCCGCCGAGACCGCCGAGCCGATCAAGAGCGGCATGAGCAAGGCATTCAGCAAGGTCGCCTGAGCTTCGCAGCCGGACGACCTGCGGACCACGTAGCGTGCGTATGGCAAGGCCCGGGCAGTGTCCGGGCTTTGCCTTTTCCAGGCCTTCGGCTTTTGGCCTTGCGCTCTTGCGAGACTTGCCTCCGGCGTGCCCGTCTTGCCAAACTTGAGCATTGCCCATAGGTTCCGCGCGCTTGCCGACTGCGGGCCCGTGCAGCTGTAGCTCAGTTGGTTAGAGCGCCTGACTGTGGATCAGGAGGTCGGTGGTTCGAGTCCACCCAGCTGTACCAACTAAGCCTATGTTATAATTATTATTTTAAGATCACGTTGCCAACGCAAGAGTTCCATTTCTTTATTGCGGACCCGATGCGGACCCTGTGGGATGAAATTGGCCGAAAGGCTCGCTGATGTTTTTCATACACCATCGAGCACGGCGCCAGTTCGGGCGTCGGATCGAGCGACGCCGTGACGCCGATCAACCCACCGCTTCGGGCTCGCAGTCGCTGTAGTCAGCAGTCGCCGTAGTCAAGTGAACCATGCTCGATCTAAATTTCCTCAAAGTCCGGCAGCGGCCAGGATCGATCAAAGTAACCCTCAGTCGGCTGATAAAACCGGAAATACGCGAACCAGTTTTTGCCCGCAACGGTTGGAATCCAGTTGCTCTCGAATCCCGCCGGCGCCGTCGGTCCGCAATAGATGTCCACCGAGCCATCCTGGTTCTTGCGCAGGTCCATGCGCGACGAGCGATCGGCAATCTTCTGCTGGTTCAGGATCAGTGCGCGCGTATCGACGTCATAGAGCGTGACCGACCAGAACAGCTTGATTGGAGGATTGGGCGGTACGCGCAGGCGATACGACCTGCCGCCATCCAGCCATTCGCCGGCTTTGTCCTTGTAGGCGCCGAGGTACGCTGACGAAGGTCCTGGCCGCTTGGGCGCCATGTCCGGCCCGGCGCCGATGGCTTCGTAGAACCAGGAGGCGCGCTCGTCGAGCAAGTTCCAGAATGCATCGGGATCGTCGGCATCCAGTTGCAGCGCGAAGTCCCAGTGCGCGTCGGGTCGGAATCTCCCGCCCGCGAAGCGGCGCTCCGCGGTATTGGCTTTCGCCATGGCCTCGCCGACCAACGCGGCATCGGTCAGGATCCTCGTCTGCCGCGCATCCGGTTTGAAGGGTTGGCCCTTTTCCAGGCCGAGCGGCCGCAGCATCGCGTGGTAGAAGATGTCGCGCGGCTCGATAGGCTCACTCTGGATCACGTCATCGAGCCGCTCCCAATACGCCATCCCGCGCGGCGGCAGACCGCTCCATGCCTTCGTGCCCGCGTCCAGGACCTCCATCTTGGGCGGATTGTCGCGCT
>DATJYT010000415.1:0-14565 GCA_035499475.1 Xanthobacteraceae bacterium
CTGCCGCCGCGCCGACCTTTTGTTCGCCGCCATCGGGCGTCCCGAGATGGTGCGCGGTGATTGGATCAAGCCCGGTGCGACCGTGATCGACGTCGGTATCAATCGCGTCGCCAATGGCGGCAAGTCTCGTATCGTCGGCGACGTTTGCTTCTCGGAAGCCACCGCGGTTGCAGGTGCGATCACGCCGGTGCCGGGCGGCGTCGGGCCGATGACGATCGCGTGCCTGCTGGTCAACACCCTGCGTGCTGCCTGCATGCAAGCCGGTCTACCGGCGCCGACGGTTTGAATGGCATTGTGTCGCGGCCGCTGTGCGGCCGTTGGGAACGACGGTCTCAGCTCTGCCAGCCGAATGCGACCTTGTCGAGCACGCGCGTGCCGAACTTCTCGGACGAGCGCGCCACCGCTTTGCCGCCGAGCGCGCGGTAGAATTCGACCGCGTTTTCATTCTCCGACAGCGCCCACACGATCAGCGATTTGAGCGAGCTTTGCGCCAGATCGCGCCGCGCGGCGGTGAACAGCCGCCGGCCGAAGCCGAGGCCCTGGAATTCCGGCCGCAGGTAAAGCTCGTAGATCTCGCCGTCATAATAGAGGCTGCGCGCCCGATTGCGTCCGTAGTTGGCGTAGCCCGCGATCTTGTCGCCGAATTGCAGGAGCGCGATGCGGCTGCCTTTGCGGATGGCACTCTCCCACCAAGCGGGTCCGCGCCGGTTGATCAGCTTTTCGAGTTCGGAGCCCGGGATGATGCCCTGATACGCGGTCCGCCATGCCTCATCATGGGTGTCGGCAACCGCGCCGGCATCGTACGGCTTGGCGCGACGGACTTCGATGAGGACGGTGCTCATGATGAGATCAAAGCAAGCGCTGCCGCAGGCTTCAAGGGCCAAGATTCACTCTACGTTAACGATGGGGATTATAAGCAGAGCGGCGCGGCACTTGCCAAGATTTCAAAGCGAAAAACTCAAGGCCCATTCGCAATCTGCGCCCGCCTGTTGCACAAGCGACACGGTTTGCCGGTAATTTCGCGCCGCGGGTGATTTGCCTATCGAAAGTTGTGGTTTGACCTCAATTCGTTCCCGGTCCGGGCGTTTATGCACCCGCGGATCGGGTTCGGCTCAGACGCGCTCGGCTTCCTTGCGGCGTTCGTCGCGCTTGCGCTCGTGAGGATCGAGCAGCTTCTTGCGCAGCCGGATCGATTTCGGTGTGACTTCGACCAGTTCGTCGTCCTCGATGTAGGCCAGCGCCTTCTCGAGCGTCATCCGGATCGGCGGGGTCAGGCGGATCGCCTCATCCTTGGCGTGGGTGCGGATGTTGGTCAGCTTCTTGCCCTTGAGCACGTTGACTTCGAGGTCGTTGCCGCGCGTGTGCTCGCCGACGATCATGCCGCGATAGACCTTCCAGCCAGGCTCGATCATCATCGGACCGCGGTCTTCCAAATTCCACATGGCGTAGGCGACAGCGTCGCCCTGATCGGTCGAGATCAGCACGCCGTTGCGCCGCCCGGTGATCTCGCCGCGGTGCGGACCATAGGCGTGGAAAAGGCGGTTCATCACCGCGGTGCCACGGGTGTCGGTGAGGAGCTCGCCGTGATAGCCGATGAGGCCCCGCGTCGGCGCGAAAAAGATCAGCCGCACCCGACCGCCGCCCGACGGTCGCATTTCGACGAGTTCCCCTTTGCGCTCGGCGAGCTTCTGCACCACGGTCCCCGAGTGCTCTTCATCGACGTCGATCAGCACTTCTTCGATCGGCTCGAGCAGCTCGCCCGACGGCTCGTGCTGAAACAGCACCTTCGGCCGAGACACCGAAAGCTCGAACCCTTCGCGGCGCATGGTTTCGATCAGGATGCCGAGCTGCAATTCGCCGCGGCCGGCGACTTCCATGGAATCCTTCTCGGTCGATTCGGAAATCCGCAGCGCGACATTGCCCTCGGCCTCGCGCAGGAGGCGCTCGCGAATGATGCGGCTTTGCACCTTGTCGCCCTCGGTGCCGGCGAGTGGCGAGTCGTTGATGCGGAACGTCATGGTCAGCGTCGGCGGATCGATCGGCTGCGCCGGCAGCGGTTCGGTCACCTCCGGCGCGCACAAGGTGTGCGAGACGAAGGCTTCCGGCAGGCCGGCGATGGCGACGATATCGCCGGCGGAGCCTTCCTCGATCGGCGCGCGCTCCAAGCCGCGGAAGGCGAGAACCTTGGTGACGCGCCCTTCCTCGACCAGGTTGCCGTGGCGGTCGAGCACCTTGACGTTCTGGTTCGGCTTCACCGAACCCGAAGTAATGCGGCCGGTGACGATACGGCCGAGATAAGGATTGGACTCCAGAATCGTTCCCAACATGCGGAACGGACCATCTTCGACCTGCGGCGGCGCCACGTGGCGAATGACGAGATCGAACAGAGGCGCCATGCCCTGATCCTTTGGGCCTTCCGCGGCAGAGGCCATCCAGCCTTGCTTGGCGGACCCGTAGAGGATCGGGAAATCGAGTTGCTCTTCGCTGGCATCGAGCGCCGCGAACAGGTCGAAAATCTCGTTCGCGACTTCCGTGGGTCGGGCGTCGGAACGATCGACCTTGTTGATGATGACGATGGGCTTCAATCCCATTTTGAGCGCTTTGGAGACCACGAATTTGGTCTGCGGCAACGGCCCCTCGGCGGCGTCGACCAAGACCAGCGCGCCATCCACCATATTCAGGATGCGCTCGACCTCGCCGCCGAAGTCGGCGTGGCCCGGAGTGTCGACGATGTTGATGCGGGTGTCCTTCCAGACCAGTGAGGTCGCCTTGGCCAGAATGGTGATGCCGCGTTCACGCTCAAGATCGTTCGAATCGAGCGCGCGCTCGGCGACGCGCTGGTTCTCGCGGAACGAGCCCGATTGCTGAAGCAGTCGGTCGACCAGGGTGGTTTTGCCGTGGTCGACATGGGCAATGATAGCGATATTGCGCAGATTCATTGATTCAAAAACCAAAACGAGCCCCCAAGGGGCCCGCGATTCGTGTTGGTATATAGTCACTTTTTGCTGCAACGCAATGCAGAGGTGTGGCCCGCGTCCGGGCTATAAACGAAGCATTGTCATACGTGCGGCCGGCCGAGGCGCCGGGTCGAGCGTCTTGGACCATAGTGCCCGATCCTCGACATCCTTGAGCGTGACCGTGAGGGTCTCAGTCGCGCCATCGATTGCGACGTGGCCAAAGAACTGTAGCCCGTAGCATGGCGCGAGGTTGTCGCCTTGTTCCTGGCTGGACGCCTTCTGGAATGCAACCTGCGGGCCGAACGTCCGTTCCATCGGCACCGGCGTCCAGGTTCCGGCGTGAAGCGGGCCCGAGACGAATTCCCAGAACGGTTCGAAATCCTGAAAAACTGCGCGGTGCGGATCGTAATAGTGCGCGGCGGTGTAGTGCAGGTCGGCGGTGATCCACAACGTGTTGGCAATGCCGGCATGCTTGATGAAGGAAAGGAGCGCCGCGATTTCCAGGTCGCGGCCGCACGGGCCGTCCGCCGGTACAAGGCCGGCGGGATTGACGATGTAACCGATCGGTGTATCGGCGGCGATCACTTTCCAGGTCGCCTGCGAACGCATCAATTCGCGCTTGAGCCACGCCACTTGGGCGGGGCCGAGAAAATAATCGGCGGGACCATAGACGCGGTCGGCATGCGGGCCGTCCGGTCCGCGATAGCTGCGCATATCGAGCATGAAGACGTCGAGCAGTGGACCGTATTCGATTTTGCGATAGACCCGGCCCGGCTCGGCCATTGTCTCGCGGATCGGCAGATACTCGTGGAATGCACGGCGTGCACGTGCGGCAAATGCCAAGGTGTTCTTCTCGCCGGCGGGAGCGTGCGGCAGCGCCTCATCGGGCCACCAAGTTTCCATCACTTCGTGATTGTCCCATAGCGCGAAGGTCGGCACGGCGGCATTGAACGCGCGCAGATTGTCGTCGAGCAGATTATATTTGTAGTTGCCGCGATAATCCGCCAGCGTTTCCGCAGCCTTCGACTTCTCTTCGGTGACGATATTGTGCCAGACCCCGTCGCCGGACAGTTTCTGCTCAGCAGCAATGGGGCAGTCGGCGTAGATATTGTCGCCGCAGTGAATGAAGAAGTCCGGGCGGTTGCGCAGCATGGTCGTGTAGGTGCGCATGCCGCCGCGTGCGATGTCGATGCCCCAGCCCTGACCCATCGTGTCGCCGGACCAAAGAAACGACACGGAACGCCGATCTGCCGGCGGCGTGCGAAAATGTCCGATCTGCGGCTCGCCGAATACGGCGGACGACAGGTCTTGAAAGCTGATGCGGTAGAAGATGTCATGATCCCGCGGTAGCTCTTCGACGAGCATCTTGGCGGTGAAGTCCGTGACCGGCAAAGCATCGACGAATACCGCGCTTCTGATGTCGCGGAAGCTGTCGCTGGTCGCCGTCTCGACCAGCATGCGCGACGGCCGGTCGGCACGGGCCCAGACGACGCCGGAATTCGCGGACACGTCGCCCGATTGCACGCCGTGGGTGATCTGCACCCGGTCCGGCGCCCAGCTTAAAGAAGGCCGGGCGATGCCACCGATGGCGGTGATCGCCGAAGCAGACGCAGCCTTCAGCAGCGTACGACGCGTCAGCGCCGCACGCTTGCGCATTCCGACGGCCATCGGGCCTCCGCCGTCAACTCGCGGCGGACAATGCCGCCTGATTCTGACGAAGGCTCGAATCTTATGCGACGGCTAGATGACTCCGCCGTGGTTTGATTGTGCCCGGTTCCGGGTTCCGTGCGGCCGCGCAGGCGCATGTCCGTGGAATGCCCGTGTGCGCGCACAAAAGGCGCGGCATATCACGTTACGAATTGGTCGTGCGGAAGCGTTCCCGGAGTCTCAGGCGGCTGCGGCTTTGGAGACGCCACCGATGTGATCGAGGATCGCGGTGCGCCGTGCCGCGATCGCGAAGCGCAACTGGTCGAGCGCGAACGAGAACGACATCCGCACCGTCTCGTCGAACTCCTCGTGCTCGCTCTGGTGGATGATCGCGATGACCAGATTGTCGGCTTCGATCTGGATATGCTCGATCGCCTCGAGCGACTGCGCCGCGTGAACCTTGCGCACGAGATCGAGTACGCGCTGCAGCAGCCGCAGCCGGCGCGTACGGCTGTCATGGCGCAAATAGCTCGCGACCCCCGCGATCGCCGATCCGAATACCGGGAAGATCAGCATGCCGTAGAAAATGTCGTCGCCGTATTTGTCGAAGAACGATTGCTGATTATCGGTGAGGTAGGCCATGGCGCCGGGCGCCACCGTGACCGCTGCGTCCTTGTCGGTCGAGGGCGCCTCGATCTTGACTTCGCCCGCCATCGCCGCGGCGAGCGACTGGCGATTGGTGTAGATTTCTTTCGCCAGAGTGCCGACGCCGCTGTGATCGAACGATTTGTTGACGACGAGATATTCGGCGAAGCTCAGGCTCTTCAAGCTGTCGTCGGGCGTCGGCGGATTGCCGCCGAAAGTGCCGGCGTCGATATCGACCGAATCGAACGCCGGATTGCGTTTGGCGATGCCGTCGGCTTGGTCGATTTCGATGAAGGTCGGCGCGTCACTGTCATGCGTGGCGGCGGAAACAGCGTTGGTGATGGCCTCGCCCGTGGCGGCGCCGGCGACAAACAGCACATCGACTTGGCCGGAGTGGATGGCATCAGGCAGGTTTTTCGGATCGATCATCGACACCTGCACTTTGCCCGGCGAGACGCCGTAATGTTGGAGTACGAGATCGAGCAGGTTGTTGGTCGCTTCGTTACCCGTCACAATGCCGATGCGCTTGCCGGCAAGCTGCGAAACCTTGAGCTTGTCGGCATCGTCGCTGGAATTATCCTTGCTATCTTTGGCGTCCTTGGCCTTTGCGGTTTTCGCCGGTTTGGCGTCCTTCGCCGCTTTTGCGGGCTTTGCGTTCTTCGCCGGCGTCACCGCTGGCGCGGTCACGGCGCTCGCCGGCGGGACGATGAACGCCATCACGTTCTGGCGCAGGATCGCGACGACCGGATTGGCGATCGAGTTGCTGACACTGCTGGGAATGATCGCGAGATCGGCTTGGCCGTTGGTGAGAGCCTGAATGGTTCCTTGCGCGCCGATCGTGGGCACGAGCTTGAGCCGAATCTTGCTATGGCCGCGGGCCAGCGTGTCGCCCAGCACCTGCACAAATTTGGCGTTAGCGCTGCCTTCGGGGCCGGCTGCGACCCGCATCACAGTCGCCAGCGTGAAGTAATAGATCGACGCCGACATGACGGCGACGAGAAGGATGGTTCCAAGAATCGTGACGAGCAAGGTGTGGCGCAGGAACATCCTGACGCGATTGCGCACCATATGCTCGAGCGACTCGATGCTCATCGTTCTACCGGATGCGTGGCCGGACTCCGCCGTCCCGCCTGCGCCGCCCAGACGCCGGGCGAGCCAAAATCTCATAGCCAGAGGAGGGCGGTTCGGCAGTCCCGGGGGCATGGTTAATCCTAGCACGGCTCGGGTATTTTGACGCCATGGCGCTCTCGCGGGTTCACGGGTCAAACCGTGGCCGTGGTTAATCCGGCCTGGAAATAGGCCTCGATTTCAGTTTCCACGAGGGTTGTGACCCAACTTTGGCGCGGCCGGGCACCGTCTTTGTGCCGGTGACGGAGCGGAACACTTTGGCAGGCGAGCCTGTTGCCGGGCGGTGATCCCGCCGCATAATGGCAGCAGCGGTGGCCATCGCGGCTGTCTCAGATGGAGTTTTTCTCATGGCTCAGAAACTTTCGGGAGACGCGCGCAAGAGCGCCCTTGCCAAGCTCAAGGGCTGGAGTGAGGTCAGCGGCCGAGATGCTATTACCAAAAAGTTCGTCTTTGCCGATTTCAACCAGGCCTTCGGCTTCATGACGCGGGCCGCGCTGATGGCGGAGAAGCTCGATCACCATCCCGAGTGGTTCAACGTCTATAAAAACGTCGAGGTCACGCTCTCGACCCACGATGCCGGCGGCCTGACCGACCTTGACGTCAAGCTCGCGGAGGCCATGGATAAGCTTGCCGGTTAGGCTTGCCCGGCAAGCGCAGGCGGTCCCTGCCTTGCGAGGGGCGTGATTCGGAGCCATCTAAGAGCAGAAAGGCCCGCACTGCGGGAGGGGTTGATGTGGTTTCAGCAAGCGGCTTCATGGCAGAGCGTTCAGGCGCTGACGCGCCGTGTTGCCTCCGATGAGGCCGAGCTGCTTCGCAGCTTCTGGCGCAAGATACTTGGCCTCGCCGCGAGCCTGCCGTTCGCCGAGGATCTCCTTGCTGCGTACTATTGCGCGTTCGATCGCCAGACCCCGCTGCACGTGAAAGCCGTACTGGTCGGCGCTTTGGCCTATTTCATCCTGCCGGATGACCTGATCCCAGATTATCTGCCCGTGATCGGCTACACCGACGACGCCGCGGTGCTGGCCGCTGCGATCAAGCTTGTCTCCTCGAACATGAAGCCCGAGCATCGCGAGGCGGCGCAAAACATGCTGGTACGGTTGCGCGGCAAGGCGCCGTCACGGCCGTAGCACGATCTTTCCCATGACTTTGCGATCGGCGATGGCCTTGAGGGCAGCCGCGGTCTCGGCCAATGGATATGTAGCGTGGACGTGCGCGCTGAGCTTGCCCTCGGCGCACCAGCGCACGATGTCGGTCATGAGCGCGCGCTGCGCCTGCGGCTCGCGCATGAGCCAGCCGCCCCAGAATACACCGCGGATGTCGCAGCCCTTGAGCAGGACAAGGTTGAGCGGCAGCTTGGGGATCTCGCCGGCGGCAAATCCGACCACAAGATAGCGGCCGAGCCAGGCAAGCGAGCGCACCGCGGGTTCTGCGTAGGGGCCGCCGACGGGATCGTAGACCACGTCGATGCCGTGCTCGCCGCCGAGCCTCTTGAGCGCGTTGCGGAGATTTTCGGTGGCGTAGTTCACCGTCTCATCGGCGCCGTGATCGCGCGCGAAGGCCAGTTTTTCGTCGGACGAAGCACAGGCGATGACGCGCGCACCCATCATCTTGCCGAGTTCGATGGTCGCGAGGCCGGTGCCGCCGGAGGCGCCGAGCACGCACAAGGTTTCGCCGGGTTTGAGCTGCGCCCGCTCGCGCAGCGCATAGAGCGTCGTGGCGTAGATCACGGTGAGGCCGGCGGCGCGGTCGTAATCGAGGTTATCGGGAATTTTTACGAGCTTGCTCGCTTCAAGCACGACAAATTCGCGCGCTGCGCCCCAACCCACGTGACTCATGACGCGATCGCCTGGCGCAACCTCCGTGACACCGGCGCCGACGCTCTCGACCACGCCGGCGAACTCGGCCGCGGGCGAGAATGGAAACGGCGGCTTGAATTGGTATTTCCCGGCGATAATCAACGTGTCGAAGAAATTGAGCGCCGCAGCCTTGACCCGCACTACGGCCGCGCCGGGGCCGGCGTGGGGCTGCGGAATTTCCGCAAGTTCAAGATCGTCGGGCGTACCGAAGTGGGTGCAGAGGATCGCTTTCATGGCTTGTCGTTCCGGGCGCGCCCGCGGCGCGGACCAGCAATCCATAACCACGAAACCCGGACTCGTTGGAAGTAGCCCGCGCCGAAGCCGTCGGACTTACGCTTCGGTCACACCCGCCTCGTGGAGGCGGCGGCGCAGGCGTGAAAAGGCGAGACGTAACCGCGACTTCACCGTGCCGAGCGGCAGGTTCAGGCGCTCGGCGATGGCCGAATGCGACAATCCCTCGAAAAAAGCGAGCCGCACCAGCATCGCTTGTTCATGCGGCAGCGTTTCGAGGGCGAGGCGCACGCGTTGCTCGCGCTGGGCGGCATCGAGGTTCTCGTCGCTGCCGTCCGTCGGATCCGGAATAGTGAAAAGATCCTCGATTGCCAGCGTGTGTTCGCGGCTGCGCCGCCCGACGTCGATACGGCGGTTGCGGGCGATGTGAAACACCCAGGTGGCGGCGGCGGATTTGCGCCGATCGAACAAGTGCGCCTTGCGCCATACCGTCTCCATCACGTCCTGCGTGACATCGGCCGCGGCGAAAGGGGCAAGCCCCAGCCGAACCAGTTGCGCGTGCACGCGCGGTCCGAAGTGGTCGAACAGGGCGGCGAAGGCGCCCCCATCGCGGTGGGTGCCGACCGCGGTCAGGAGGTCATCCAGTTCTTGACCTCCTGCCGCAGCGAACTTGCGATCGCGGAAGGTCTCGTCAGTGTCAAACCAGGATGTCACGCACTTATTCCCTGTTATTTAATGCGCCCTATCTTGGGCGGAGCAGAGCGGCAACGCGCCACTAACACCTCCCAATATTCGAGACTTCCCTCCGCCGGGCTGTGTCGCCGATCACATTTTTCCGTGCGGCGTCACTCGTGCGCCAAAGCCGCGCGAGCCCGTCGATCTCACTCAGGGATCGGCCGAATTGGATTAAAGTTGAAACGTTTGGTATCAATTCCGAGGGTCAGTTCGCGCGAGGCCGGATGCGTAACCATCGACAGTGGCGGATTGCCATTTCCCTGCTTATCCCGGTGGCGCTCGTTGCGGTTCCTGCGGCAGCCCAACAGCCGCCCGCGCCCGCTCCGGCAAAACCGAAACCTGCACCTAAGCCAAAGCCGGCGGCTCCCGCTACGGCGGCGCCAGCGGCGAAGCCTGCGGCGGTTGGTGGCGCTAAGCCCACCCTGCTCGGTCAGTACGGCGACTGGGGTGCCTATACGGCGCTTCCGGGCGGCAAGAAGGTCTGCTTCGCCATCGCCAAGCCATCGTCCGCCGTGACTGATCCGCCCGGTCGTCCGCGCAATCCAGTTTACATGTTCATTTCGACGCGGCCGGCCGAGAAGGTGACTAACGAGGTCTCGATCATCATCGGCTATCCGTTCAAGCCGGGTTCCGAGGCTTCAGTTGATGTCGGATCGACCTCATTTGCGCTCTACACTCAACAGGACGGCGCCTGGATCAAGAACTCCACCGAAGAGGCGCACATGGTCGACACGATGCGCGGCGGACAGACCGCGGTCGTGAAGGGCATGTCGGCAAAGGGTACGAAAACCAGCGATACGTATTCGCTCAAGGGTCTGTCGCAGGCCCTCGACCGCACCGCGCAGGACTGCAAATAGCAGGCCCCGCGCCGCCCTCCTTCTTTCAGGCGGAGGTGCTATCTAGGGCTAGGGCGCTGACGCCCTTGGATCGATCATGACCGCTGCTCCCGCCGCACCTGCCTGCAACGGCACCGGTTCGGCCGCTTTTGTCGAGAAGCGGCCGATCGAGCGATACGTGGCGCCGGCGAAACCGTCGCTGGTCGGCATGCCGCGCGCGATGCTGGCCGAGGCGCTCGGTCGTGTCGGCGTGCCCGAACGCCAAGCGCGCATGCGCGTGCAGCAGATCTGGCACTGGCTTTACGTGCGCGGCGCGCAAGACTTCGACGAGATGACCACGCTGTCGAAGGAATTGCGCGCCATGCTGGGGCAAAATTTCACGCTTGATCGCGCCGACGTTGCCGCCGAGCAAATCTCCGTCGACGGCACGCGTAAGTGGCTGGTGCGGCTTCCCGGCGAGGCCGACGGCAGGCCTCACGAAGTCGAATGTGTCTACATTCCCGAGGCGGACCGCGGCACGCTGTGCATTTCGAGTCAGGTCGGCTGCACGCTCAATTGCACGTTCTGCCATACCGGCACGCAGCGCTTGGTGCGCAATCTCACGCCTGGAGAAATTGTCAGCCAGGTCGTGCTGGCGCGCGACCGGCTCGGCGATTGGCATCGCGCGGCGTCGCCCGGTAAGGAGAACGAGAAGCGCCTCGTCTCCAACGTCGTGATGATGGGCATGGGCGAGCCGCTCTACAATTTCGAGGCGGTGCGCGACGGCCTCAATGTCGTCGCCGACGGCGATGGGCTGAGCCTGTCCAAGCGGCGGATTACGCTGTCGACCTCGGGCGTGGTCCCCAACATCGCGCGGGCCGGCGAGGAAATCGGGGTCATGCTCGCGGTCTCGCTGCATGCGGTCACCGACGAGTTGCGCGATGAATTGGTGCCGCTCAATCGCAAATATCCGCTGCGCGAGTTGCTTGCCGCCTGCCGCAATTATCCGGGCGTATCCAACGCGCGCCGCATCACCTTCGAATATGTGATGCTCAAGGGCATCAACGATTCGCTTGCGGATGCACGGGCCTTGGTGCGCCTCGTCAAAGGCATTCCGGCCAAGATCAATCTGATCCCGTTCAATCCGTGGCCGGGCAGCAAGTACGAGTGCTCCGACTGGGAGCAGATCGAGAAATTCTCCGAGATCGTGTTCGACGCCGGCTATGCGTCGCCGGTGCGCACGCCGCGCGGGCGCGATATTCTCGCCGCCTGCGGCCAGCTTAAAAGCGCGACCGAGAAGCTTTCCGCCCGCGAACGCCTCGCGCTGCGCGCGATGGCGATGACGGATTGACACCGCCTCATGCCTGTTCTCGTCCGTATCATGGTGGTGATTGCCGGCTACGTCCTGGCCTGTGTCGCGGCATCGATCGTGCTGACCATCGGCACGCTGACGCCGGAATGGGACGACCTCAAGCAGCTCGGATTGCAAGCCGCCGTGGTCGCACCGGTCGTCGGCGTCGGCGCCGCTGTCATCGGCACGATCGCCATGCTCCCGGCCTTGCTGGTGATCGCGCTCGCCGAAGGCTTTGCCTGGCGATCGAGCCTCTTCTATGCGGTGGTGAGCGGCGCGCTGGCGTTGTCGTTGAGCTACGGCGTTGATTTCGTGGGCTACGTCGGCGATCCCGGCAGCAGCTTTGCCAGCGAGCGCGAAGTGCTGGCGGCCGCCGGCATCGCGGGCGGTTTCGTCTACTGGCTGTTTGCCGGCCGCAAAGCAGGCTCCTGGAAGTGATGCCGCTGCAATCCGGCAGAGCGGAAGGCCGCCGCGCATGAATCGCACGGGTCTTGCGATCGTGCTCGCCGTCGCCGTCTTGGCGGGCGGCCTGTTCGGGGTGTTTCCCCGGCTCGATGTCGGCTTTTCGGCGCTGTTCTTCGAATCGGCGCGGCAGAAGTTCATTCTCGACCACAAAGGCTGGGTGGATGTCGTGCGGGCCGCGGCGCGCGTGACCATCGGCCTCCTCGTCGCCCCGGCTGTCATTGCGCTGATCGGCAAGGTGATTCTGCCGGGCCGGAGCATGCTGATCGGTGGCCGCGCCGCCTTGTTTCTAACGGTGACGTTGGCGTTGGGCCCGGGCATCCTCGCCAACACCGTGCTCAAGGATCACTGGGGACGTTACCGTCCGTCGGATGTCACCGCGTTCGGCGGCCCCGATCCTTTCATGCCGTGGTGGGATCCGCGGGGCCAATGCGTGGACAACTGCTCGTTCGTCGCCGGTGAGCCGTCAGGCGCATTTTGGACGGTGGCACCCGCCGCGCTCACGCCGCCGCAATGGCGTCCTGCGGCCTACGGCGCCGCGGTCGCCTTTGGCGCGGCGATCGGCCTGTTGCGCATCGCCGGCGGCGGGCATTTCTTCACCGACGTCGTGTTCGCCGGCGTCCTGATGTTCCTTGTGGTGTGGACCACGCACGGGCTGCTCTATCGCTGGCGATCGACTCGCATCACCGACAAAGCGGTCGAGCGGGCGTTCGAGCGGATCGGCAAGGCGATCCGGGACGGCTTCGCCAGGATCGCTCGCCACGACGACGCCTCAACCTGAACAGTACGTTCGCGCCAGAGACCAGGACCTGATTAGCAGCTTGCGTAGCCTCCGCGCCTGCCTATAGTCCGCGCGAATTTCGGGCGATTTTCCCGCCCCGGCAGGATGTTTCGCGATGCCCAAGGGCGATGTGAAGAAAGTGGTACTGGCCTATTCGGGCGGCCTCGACACCTCGATCATTCTCAAATGGCTGCAGACCACCTACGGCTGTGAGGTGGTGACCTTCACGGCCGATCTCGGCCAGGGCGAGGAGCTTGAGCCGGCCCGCGCCAAGGCGCTGACGCTCGGCATCAAGCCGGAAAACATCTTCATCGAGGATTTGCGCGAGGAATTCGTGCGCGACTACGTGTTTCCGATGTTCCGCGCCAACGCGCTCTACGAGGGCCAGTACCTGCTCGGCACCTCGATCGCGCGGCCGCTCATCGCCAAGAAGCAGATCGAGATCGCGGAAAAGGTCGGTGCCGACGCAGTCGCCCATGGCGCAACCGGCAAGGGCAACGATCAGGTGCGCTTCGAACTCGCCTATTACGCGCTCAAGCCGGACGTGAAGGTCATCGCGCCGTGGCGGGAATGGGACTTCCGCTCGCGCGAGGCGCTGCTCGCATTCGCCGAGCAGAACCAGATTCCAATTGCCAAGGACAAACGCGGCGAGGCGCCGTTCTCGACCGACGCCAACCTCCTGCACACGTCCTCCGAGGGCAAGGTGCTGGAAAATCCCGCCGGCGAGGTTCCTGATTACGTCTATTCGCGCACCGACGATCCCGAGAAGGCTCCCGAGAAGGGGGAATACGTCGCGATCGACTTCGAGCGCGGCGATCCAGTCGCGGTCGATGGCAAAAAAATGAAGCCGGCCGAACTGCTCACGCATCTCAACACGCTCGGCCGCCGGCACGGCATCGGCCGTCTCGATCTGGTCGAGAACCGCTTCGTCGGCATGAAGTCGCGCGGCATGTACGAGACGCCGGGCGGCACCATCCTGCTGGCCGCCCATCGCGGCATCGAATCGATCACGCTCGACCGCGGCGCGGCGCATCTGAAAGACGAGCTGATGCCGAAATATGCCGAGTTGATCTATTACGGCTTCTGGTTCGCGCCCGAGCGCGAAATGCTGCAGGCGGCGATCGACAAGAGCCAGGAATTCGTTACCGGCAACGTGCGGCTCAAGCTCTACAAGGGAAACGTCGGCGTCGTCGGGCGCAAGAGCGAATACTCGCTCTACGATCAGGACTTGGTCACGTTTGAGGAAGGCGCGGTCGCCTACGACCAGCGCGACGCCGCGGGCTTCATCAGGCTCAACGCGCTGCGGCTGCGCACGCTTGGGCAGCGCAAACGCAAGCTGAAACTCTGACGCCCGCGATATGAAAGCGTGGCATCGTCAACCGGGCGAGTGACAGACCGCTTCGATATTGTGGCCGTCGGGATCGAGGACGAAAGCGCCGTAGTAATTCGCGTGGTAGTGGGGGCGCAGCCCCGGCGCGCCGTTGTCCTTGCCTCCAGCCGCCAAAGCGGCGCGGTAAAATGCGTCGACGGTGGCGCGGTCCTTGGCCGCTATCGCGACATGCACGGGACGATTGAGGCCGCCTTCGCCGCCGATCCAGAAGGTCGGCTTGCCGTTGGCGCCAAAACCCGCCGCGAGCTTGTCGTTCGCAGACTGCGATACTTCCATGACCAGCCCATAGCCGAGCGGCGCCAGCGCCTTCTCGTAAAAGGCCTTGGATCGCGCGTAATCGGAAACCGGAAATCCAATGTGGTCGAGCATCGGTTACTCCGGTCTGGCGGCGCCAAGTGCACTATGACGGCGGCCCAGGGAGGTGAGACCTCACACCTGCCGCTCGATCATCATCCGCTTGATCTCGGCGATGGCTTTCGCCGGGTTGAGATGCTTCGGGCAGGCCTTGGCGCAATTCAGGATGGTATGGCAGCGATAGAGCCGGAACGGGTCTTCCAGATTGTCGAG
>DATJYT010000416.1:0-6802 GCA_035499475.1 Xanthobacteraceae bacterium
CTGATCGACGGCGGCAACGGCAACGACATCATTGTCGGCGGCAACGGCAACTACGACACCATCACCACCGGCGGCGGCAACGACGACATCACCGGCGGCAACGGCAATTACGACTCGATCAAGGCCGGCAACGGCAACGACAACATCACCGGCGGCAACGGCAATTACGACACCATCACCGCCGGCAACGGCAACGACGACATTACCGGCGGCAACGGCAATTACGACTCGATCAAGGCCGGCAACGGCAACGACGACATTCACGGCGGCAACGGCAATTACGACATCATCACCGCCGGCAACGGCAACGACGACATTCACGGCGGCAACGGCAATTACGACTCGATCAAGGCCGGCGGCGGCAATGACGACATTCACGGCGGCAACGGCAACCACGATACGATCGTGGGCGGCTCCGGCAACGACGTCATCCATGGCGGCAACGGCAACTACGATTCAATCGGCGGCGGCGGCGGCGGCGACGTCATCTGGGCCGGCAACGGCAATTACGACACCGTCACCGGCGGGGGCGGCGATGACGTCATCCACGGCGGCAATGGAACCCACGAGCTGCTGGAAGGCAACGGCGGCAACGACACGATCTTTGCCGGCACCGGCGGCGATACCCTCACCGGCAACAACGGCAACGATCTGTTCGTGATCGGCCGGACGGGCGACGACACCGTTCAGGGCGGCAGCGGCTCAAGCGACGCTATCAAGTTCACCGGCGAGAATTCGCACAACGCGGTCTACACGCCTCACGGCTCCGAAACCACGATCACCTTCACCGACAACCCGGGCCAGAGCATCTCGGTCACCGGTGTCGAAGAGCTTATCTTTACGGACAAGATCGTACCCATCTGAGGAAGATCACAGCGAAGCGGATCGCGCCGGCTTCGGCGCGATCTTGCTGCGCGCCTCTGCGCCTTGACTTCCTTCGACCGAGACTGCGCGCCGTCAGCGGAATTGTTCCGCACCGCCTTGGCTGGCGGGCAGTCCCGGATCGCCGGCCGGAAACTCAAACACCTTGCGCAGCAGGCCTGGCGCCAGCGCCGAGATCGGGTTGATGCGAAGGACCGGCGTGCCAGGCCGGCCGACGACTTCGTAGGTGATGCCGACGAGCCCTTCTTTTTCGCCGCCGAGGAACAGGCCGACGATCGGCAACTGGCCGAGAAGATTGTTCGGGCCGTAGAGCGGCACCAACGTGCCGTGCAGCCGCACGTCGTCCCGCGCATAGTCGACCATGCCGTCGATGGTCGCGCCAAGCATGGGACCTCGAACGACGCCCTCGCGCAGCGCGACGTGGCCGGGCGTGCGTGTGAATTCAAGCCGCATGCTTGAAAAGTTCATGACATTAGGTTGCACGGGACCGGCTGGGCCGTTGGTCTCGACGGCGCGCTGCAGCTGGGTCTCGTCGTGGACCGCGAAATCGCGAACCGTGAGAGTGCCCTGCTGCGAGGGGCTGTCGGCAGAGGGCGCATCCATGGCGAGCAGCAACTCGCCGCCGGTCATGCGGGAGTAAATGTCGGTGAAGCGGAACAGCGCGCCGCCGTCGGTGGTCGCGAGCGCAATGACCTGACGTCCGCCCGGCCGGCCGCGCAATTCGCCCGTCAGCGTCGCGTCGCGCCCGATCTTGGCGCTGAGGCCGAGGCTTCTGATCTCGCCGACCCGCCGTGACAACTTGAGGTCGACGCTGCGCAACGCCTCGCCGTTGAAGCCGACGACGGCGCCGAGCTTCATGTCGAGATCCATATCCGGTGTCTGCCGCTTGCTCGGCGGAGCCGAGGTCGGTCCCGACGAAATCGCTTTGACGAAGCCGCGGCCGTCATAGACCTCACCGCGCATCACGACGTGCAGGGCGCCGTCCTGGGTGCGATCGACCTTGAGGCTCGCCTTGTCGCCATCGGCGAAACCGTAGGACGGAAAATTGGCCGATTGCAGCTCGCCGGAGCCGTCAAGATCGATGGTTCCCTTGACGCCGCCGCCGGCCCCCTCGATCAACAGATCCTCGACGTGGATCGCCTGCGGCGACGTGGTCAGCGTAAACGTGGCGCGCGCGGGCTTACCCGCCAGCTTCACCCAGCCCGGCAGCAGGCCTTCAATCTGCGCCGACGTCAGATCGGCTTCGATGGAGAACCGGCCATCACGCTCCGAGGCCGCATCAACCCGGCCGGCGAGGCGAACGGGAATCGCGCCGCTGATCGAGTTCGACGGATCGAGGCCGAGATTGTTGCGCGCCGCCTCGTCGAGCGTGCCCTGAATATGGACCTCGGCATCGCTGTCGCCACGCGCTTTCTTATATTCGAGGCTCGCCGGCGTACCGCCGATCTTGACGTCTCCTTTGAGGAGGAAGCCCTGGGGATTGGCGTTGACGTGCAGTACCGCAGCGTCGACCCTCTGACCCATGATCATGTGCTCGGCCGAAAAATTCGTTGCGTCGACCGCGATTGCGTAGTTCGTCGATCCCGGCGGCAGATCGGGCTTGAGCGGCATGCCGAGGGTAACTTGCGCTGTCATGGTGCCGCGGCTCGTCGACGCGTCGAAAGGAATAGTGGCGGAATCGCGCAAGCGGTCGAAGCCCAGGAGCTCCACCGCAGCCGGCACCGGACCATCGAGCTTGAAGCGAACGCGCGCCGGCGGCTCATGCGGCGCCGTGTCGGGGACCTCGAAGAGCCCCGACGACATGGTCAGCTTTCGTCCCGACGGCAGGTCGGCGATGCCCTTGTTGAGACTGATCTGTGCATTACGGCCGACGATATGCACCGTGAGATCGGCGTCGTGCAGTGCCGGCAGTCCTGCCACCGGCCGGATCACGCAGTTGGTCGCCTGCGCGTCGATCGAAAGGCCGTCGTCCGGTATCGGCGGACCGCTCGCCTTGAGTGTGTTGAGCGGAGCGTTGACCGCGGCGACGATGCGCTCAACGTTTCCGCTTGAGAGGTGCTCGAGGAACCAATCGCGCACTTTGGGAGAAATGAACACCGGCCATAGCCGCTTCATCGCATCGACCGGCATCCGCGTGCCGGCAAATCCTGCCGCGAGACGCAAGTCGGCGCCTGAGAAATCCGCGCTGCCGGACATTGCGACGCCGAGATCGGCATTCCCGATATCGCCGTCGTCGACCACAAAGCGCCGCTTGGCCGGATCGTAGCGGCCGCTGAACGCGATACGGTTGAGGATCAATGGATCGGTTTGCGCGCCGGACGAAGCCAACATGATGGTGCCGCCGCCGACCTTGAACGACCAAATGCCGCCGGCCTGCTCGGGCGCATCCACCTCGGCGATCAGCGTCATCCTGTTGCCGCCCGAGAAAATCTGAAACGGCACCGAAAGCGCGCGATTGGCGGCATCCCAGTTCAGCTTGAACTCGGCATGATCGATATCAATGCGGCCATCGGAACTGTTGTCGCCGGAGACAAAGCCTGAATCGGCGACGATGCGCCCGGCCAAGCTGCGCGGGATTCCGTCCGGGCCGATTTCGCCGCGCAGGCTCGCGGACAGCGGCAGATTGGTCTGGATGGCGCCGTCGCCAAAGCGGGACGCCAGCAAAAGATCGCTGGCCAGAACATGGCGACCCTCGAGCTCGATGCTGTGATTGCCGTGACGGGTCGGCTTGATCGAGGCGGTCAGTCCCCAGGCCCGCTTGGGATTGCTCGATCCAATCGTCAGAACGACACCGCCGCCGTGCGGCCGCTCGACGCTCAGCGTGATGTCCTGGAAGGTCCAGCGCTTGCCGGTGCGCGCATCATCAACCGTAAGGTTGCCGTCCTTAAGGCCGAGCTCGCGCAGCTCGTGACCATCAAGACCGGTTTCACCGATGCCGTCGATCCAGGTCAACAGCGCTTCCAGCACGTCGCCGGTCGGGCGTGCTGGCGCCGCAGCAGGCGCGGGCTGCGCCGCGGGTGCGGGCTGGATCACGGACACGGGCGCGGTTTCCGGCGCCGTGGTTGCAGGAACTGCAATGCCGGGGATCAGTCGAGCGGATTTTTTCGCTACGCCAAGATCCGTGATCGGCGGTACCGGTACGCTGGCAGTCGCAATCGGATGCTTATTGGCGCCGGCGAATACGGTGACGTCGCCGTCCTGCTCGATGCGCACCGCCATCTCCGCGCCGACGAGATTAAGGCTCTCGGCGCGCATGTGGCCGGCCAGGAGGCTCAGCCCCGAAACACGAACTTCGGCCTTCGGCGCGCTGGCGACAACGGTGCCGTCGGGATCGCGGACCACGATGTCACGAATGCGGACGGCAGCGCCCCCGTTCTCGGTGCGCTCGATCTGAGTGCCCCCGACCACGACACGATGCTCGCCGCCGAAATTCTCCGCGATGGCGGCGGCGAGCCACGGCGTCGCGACGTCGAGTTGGATCGGTCCGGTGGCGAGCCGCCACCATAGTCCCAGAAAAGCCGCCAGAAGAATACCGGCCAGCACGCCACTGCCGATGCCGACACGGCGGATCAGGAGCCGATGTTGGGCGAGCAGGCGCTGGTAGGCCGGCCAATATGAGGAGCTGCTCGCCGATGCGCCGCGACCCACTGTGGTTCGACCGCCGGAGCGGCGTGAACGCACCGCCGCCCATCGCGGCAATGCCGCGCTCTGCCGTTCCTGATTGGTCATGCGCCTCGGGCGTCCCCTCGTCCGTGGTGCCGTCAGAAAAAGAGGTCTTGGCGATACTCGATCCACCCGCAGGGTCTTAGTGATCGACCATCCCCACCTGCGCGCGTATTCTGACCGGGCAGAATGACCCCCGGAAAGCGTCGAAAGGAAGGCGTATGGCTGGAAAGACTTTGCCCGCTAAGGCTTTGACCTCCTCAAAAAAGTCGAACGCGCCAACCCGGAAAGCTAGGAAAGCTCCCCCGGGCAAGGGAAAGTCGGCTTCGGCAGGCCTAAAGCCTGGGGCAAAGGCCCCGGCTTTCACCCTGCCTCGCGACGGCGGTAGCGCCGTGTCGCTCGCCGATTTCGCCGGCCGCAGCCTGGTCCTCTACTTTTACCCGCGCGCCGACACCCCCGGCTGCACCCGAGAGGCGATCGACTTTTCCAGGCTCAAAGGTGCTTTCAGCCGCGCCGGAGCGGAAGTTCTGGGCGTCTCTGCCGATCCGGTGAAGGCGCAGGATGCCTTCAAAAGCAAGCACAAGCTCACCATCGCGCTTGCCTCCGACGAAAAGCGGCAAATGCTGGAAGACTATGGCGTCTGGCAGGAGAAATCGCTCTACGGGCGAAAATTCATGGGCATCGTGCGCATGACGTTTTTGATCGGTCCCGACCAACGCATTGCCCGCATCTGGCCCAAGGTTTCGGTGGACGGCCACGCCGAAGAAGTGCTCGCCGCCGCCAAGGCGTTATGACTCAAGGCCTTGTGAGCATTGCCGAAACATTTACTGAAGCCAACGAAATACCCGCCGCGGTTTGCTGAATATTAACCATGCTCGGCTCAAATCCCGCGCCTGGGTGGCTGGCATCGCAGTGCCGGTCCCGGGTGGGAAGCGTCAATGTCGCAGTGGTCGGCGTCTCAATCGCATCAGGCTGGCCGTGGGCAGCATCATGCCCGCGAAGCCGCCCGTAGGGCGGACTCTCGACACCACCCCGTAAGTCAGCCGGCCCGCTCGGCTGGTTACACGATCGCCCACAAAGGGCGTCAAATACGTTTCGGGCCGGTGGCGTTTTGGATTGCCGTCGGAACGGTCGTCATCATGGCCGGCTGGTCGATCATGACCGCGACCTATTTTGCATTTCGTGATGACGTTCTCAGAGAACTGATCGCCCACCAAAGCGAACAGCAATACGCTTACGAGGACCGCATCGCGGAGCTGCGAACCCAGATCGACCGCACCACCAGCCGCCAGCTTCTGGATCAAGAGCAATTCGAGCAAAAGCTCGACGACCTGATGCGCCGACAGTCAACGCTGGAATCGCGTGCGAGCGTGCTCGGTGGCCTCGCCGATCCGATCACGACCGGTTCGATCAAGACCTCACCGCCGCAGCGCCCGGATCGCGGCTCGATGCTTGAGCCGTCGCGGGAGCCCGCGGCACGCAAGGGCGCCAAAGACGCCGACATCAGCGTGAAGCTCGGACGGCTCGAGGCTTCGCTCGATCGAATCGAACGGCGCGAATCGTCTGCGCTCGCGCAGCTGCAAGACCGCTATGAGAGCAAGGTTCGCAAGGAGCGTGGCGTGCTCGCCGATCTCGGCGTGAAGCTGAGCACCACGACGGCCGCGAGCGGCGGACCGTTCGTGCCGGTCCGCCTGCCGGCGGAGAGCCAAAGCTTCGAGCGCGCGCTGACCCGCGTGAGCATCGCGCGAGCCGAATCCGAGCGGCTTGACGCCACGCTCGTCGGTGTTCCGGTCCGCATACCGGTGGCCGGCGATATCGATATCACCTCGAATTTTGGCGTCCGCGTCGATCCGTTCCTGCACGTGCCGGCGCTGCATACCGGGCTCGATTTCCGCGGCGAAATGGGCGAACCGGTCCATGCCACCGCGGCCGGCACCGTCACTAATGCCGGCTGGAGCGGGGGTTACGGGCGCATGATCGAGATCGATCACGGCAATGGGCTTGCGACCCGCTACGGTCATTTGTCCGAGATTGACGTCGTCGTCGGTCAGCGAATCCGCGTCGGCCAGGTGATTGGCAAGATCGGCTCGACCGGGCGCTCCACTGGCCCGCACCTGCACTACGAGACGCGTGTCGATGGCGAGGCGGTCAATCCGGAGAAGTTCCTCAGCGCCGGCGCCAAATTGTTCGGGCAGCCTGATATCGCCCGCAACCAGCGCGGCGACGTGCGGGATTGAACGCGCCCGCTGCGCGTCCA
>DATJYT010000417.1:0-2148 GCA_035499475.1 Xanthobacteraceae bacterium
GCAGTTCTACTTCCGCACCACCGACGTGACCGGTGTCGTGCACCTGCCGGAAGGCACCGAGATGGTGATGCCGGGCGACAACATCGCGATGGAAGTGCACCTGATCGTGCCGATCGCGATGGAAGAGAAGCTGCGCTTCGCGATCCGCGAGGGCGGCCGCACGGTGGGCGCCGGCGTCGTCGCCTCCATCATCGAGTAACGCGAATAGGGAATGGCGAGTGGCGAACCTCCATTCGCCATTCGCTACTCGCCACTCACTAAAGAAAGCAAACGGCAATGAACGGCCAAAACATTCGCATCCGGCTCAAGGCGTTCGACCATCGAATCCTCGATACGTCGACCCGTGAGATCGTGAACACGGCGAAACGTACCGGTGCCCAGGTTCGCGGACCCATTCCGCTGCCGACCCGCATCGAGAAGTTCACCGTTAACCGTTCGCCGCATGTCGACAAGAAGAGCCGCGAGCAATTCGAGATGCGTACCCACAAGCGCCTTCTCGATATTGTCGACCCGACCCCGCAGACCGTCGATGCCCTCATGAAGCTCGATCTGGCCGCCGGCGTCGACGTCGAGATCAAGCTCTAAGTTTTGGATTTAGGTCCGCCGAGGCGGACAGAGAGAACAGGAAGCACGAAGATGCGCTCCGGAGTGATCGCACAGAAGGTCGGGATGACGCGGGTCTTTACCGAGACCGGCGAACATATCCCTGTGACCGTGCTGAAGCTCGGCAATTGCCAGGTGCTCAGTCACCGCACGACCGAGAAGAACGGCTACGTCGCCCTGCAACTGGGCGCGGGTATCCGCAAGACCGTCTATATGCCGAAAGCCGAGCGCGGCCAGTTCGCCGTCGCCAAGATCGAGCCGAAGCGTGAGGTCGCCGAATTCCGCGTCACGCAGGATTCGCTGATCCCCGTGGGCGCCGAGATCCAGGCTGACCATTTCGTGGTCGGCCAGTTCGTCGACGTCACCGGCACCTCGATCGGCAAGGGCTTTGCCGGCGGCATGAAGCGCTGGAACTTCGGTGGCCTGCGCGCCAGCCACGGCGTGTCGATCTCGCACCGTTCGATCGGCTCGACCGGCGGCCGTCAGGACCCCGGCAAGACCTGGAAGAACAAGAAGATGCCCGGCCACATGGGCGTCGATCGCATCACCACGCTCAACCTGCGAGTGGTGCAGACCGACGTCGCGCGCGGCCTGATCCTCGTCGAGGGCGCCGTTCCCGGCTCCAAAGGCGGCTGGATCAGGGTGCGGGACGCCGTGAAGAAGCCACTGCCCAAGGACGCGCCGAAGCCCGGCAAGTTCAAGGTCGCGGAAGCTGGCGAAGCGGTCGCGAAGGAAGAGGCGTGAGATGGAACTGAAAGTCACCACCCTCGAAGGCAAAGCCGCCGGCTCCGTCAATCTTTCGGACGAGATTTTCGGTCTTGAGCCGCGCGCCGACATCATCGCGCGCTGCGTGCAGTGGCAGCTCAACAAGCGCCAGGCCGGCACTCACAAGGCCAAGGGCCGCGCCGAGATCTGGCGCACCGGCAAGAAGATGTACAAGCAGAAGGGCACCGGCGGTGCCCGTCACGGCTCGGCCCGCGTGCCGCAATTCCGCGGTGGTGGCCGTGCCTTCGGTCCGGTCGTGCGTTCGCATGCGACCGAGCTGCCGAAAAAGGTGCGTGCGCTGGCGCTGAAGCATGCGCTTTCGTCGAAGGCCAAGGACGGCGACCTCGTCGTCATCGAGACGGCGAAGCTCGAGGCTGCCAAGACCAAGGCGCTGGTCGGCCACTTCTCGGGGCTCGGCCTCACCAACGCGTTGATCATCGACGGTGCCGAGCTCAACTCCGGATTTGCAACCGCCGCCCGCAACATCCCGAACATGGACGTGCTGCCGATCCAGGGCATCAACGTCTACGACATTCTGCGTCGCCAGAAGCTGGTGCTGACCAAGGCGGCGATCGATGCGCTGGAGGCGCGCTTCAAATGAAGACGATCGATCCCCGCCACTACGACGTCATCGTCGCTCCCGTCGTGACCGAAAAGGCAACGCTTGCCTCGGAACACAACAAGGTGCTGTTCAAGGTGGCGAGCAAGGCCACCAAGCCGCAGATCAAGGAAGCGGTGGAGAAGCTGTTCGACGTCAAGGTCAAGAGCGTGAACACGCTG
>DATJYT010000418.1:0-2608 GCA_035499475.1 Xanthobacteraceae bacterium
CGCGGTAGGCCGGTGGCACGCTGGATTTCCGTCTATGGCGAGGACGCCAAGGCTGATATCGACGCGTTGCGCAACGAACTGGTCCAGCGGCTTGGCTCGGCGCGTGCGGCCCGTGTCGCCGATACCAACCGAAATCTCGCGATCTTCCCCAATCTCGTCATTAATGACGGCTCCTCGGTGACGGTGCGGCATTTTTATCCGGTCGCCCCCGATCGCATGCATGTCACGGCATGGGCATTGGGCCCAGTTGAGGAGACCGAGGCGCAGCGCGCCCGCCGTCTCCATGCTTTTCTCACTTTTTACGGCCCCGGAGGTTTCGCTACGCCCGACGACGTCGCGGCACTCGAAGCGGCGCAGCTTGGTTTTGCCGCTTGGCGCGAAGTGCCGTGGTCGGACCTCTCGCGCGGTATGGGCAAGGCCGGCGATCAGCAGCTTGCCACTGACGAGGGCCACCTGCGCGTGTTCTGGCGTAAATGGAACGAGATGATGGAGGCGCGGGCATGAACGAGATACTCGCCTCGACGGTCTCGCGCGCCGAAGTCGAGGATTTATTCTATCACGAGGCCGACTTGCTGGATTCCTGGCGCCTCGACGACTGGCTCCAGCTTCTCACCGACGACGCCGTCTATTATGTGCCGCCTAATGATCGGCCCGATGCCGATGCGCGCTATACGCTCTTCACCATCGCCGATGATATCGTGCGGCTGCGCGAACGCGTCATCCGGCTCAAGGATCCGAATTGTCACGCCGAATATCCTCTCTCGCGCACGCGCCGCCTCATCGGCAATGTGCGCATCACCGGCCTCGACGGAGACGTGATCTCGGCGGCGGCGAATTTCATTATTCATCGCTACCGGCACAACGACCTCGACCGCGTTTTCGTCGGTCAATATCGCTACAAGCTCAGGCGCGTCGGCGGCCGGTTGAAAATCGCCGAGCGTCGCGCCGTTCTTGATGCGCAGGAGCTCGGCCTTCTTGGCTCGGTCAGCTTCATCCTGTGATGTCGGAGCTCGACAAAGTCTTCGGCGAGCTTTCGGGCAAGCGCGCGCAGCAGGACCTGGAGCGGCGCGAGCGGGTCAAACTGGCTGTCGCATTTCTCTCGGAATTCTTCGAGCAGGACATCGAGCCGTCGCAGACTTTGAAGACGCGAGGCATCGAAGCGAGTTTTATGGACAATAAGCTTATTCTCCATAGGCCGCAGTCCGGTCACTACGAAGAGCCGCTCTATATCGTTATCGGCGAACAAGGCGAGATCGACATCGCCGGCCGCTCTTTCGGCCGCTATCAG
Source organism: Xanthobacteraceae bacterium (assembly GCA_035499475.1). GTDB lineage: Bacteria > Pseudomonadota > Alphaproteobacteria > Rhizobiales > Xanthobacteraceae > BOG-931. The sequence goes on from DATJYT010000418.1 coordinate 1,289, forward strand.
CCTTCGGAAAAACTCGCAAAGAAGCGCGAGCTGATTGGCGAGATCATCTCGTTCTTCGATCTTTAAGAGACCGGAAATGGACAACGTCGCGATTGTCGGCGGCGGCATCGGCGGGCTTGCGGCGGCGCTGGCGCTTGCACGGCGCGGCATCGCGGTCGATGTCTATGAGCAGGCTCCGGAGCTGCGCGAGCTCGGCGCCGGCGTGCAAATCAGCGCCAACGGCACGCGAGTCCTGCACGCGCTGGGGCTCAAGGAGGCGCTCGACAAAGTTCAGGTGCTGCCGGCAGGAAAGGCGATTCGGCTGTGGAACACCGGCCAAAGCTGGAAGTTGTTCGATCTCGGTATGGAGTCGGTCGAACGCTACGGCTCGCCGTACATCACAATTCACCGCGGCGATCTGCACGGCGTCATTGCCCAGGCGCTGTCGCAGGCCAGGCCCAGAGCCATTCATCTCAATCGCAAATGCGTCGGACTCTCGCAAACGTCTGGGTACGTCGAGCTGCGTTTCGAAAGCGGCGAGCCGGTCAGGGCCAAGATCGTCATCGGCGCCGACGGCGTGCATTCGGTGGTGCGCGAAAGTTTGTTCGGCGCCGCTAAGCCCGAATTTTGCGGCATCATCGCCTGGCGCGGCGTGGTGCCGATGGAACGCGTGCCGGCAACGATCTCCCGCACCATCGGCACCAATTGGGTCGGCCCCGGCGGCCACGTCGTTCATTATCCGCTGCGCGCCGGAAAGCTGCTCAACTTCGTCGGCATGGGCGAACGCACCGACTGGACCGTCGAGGGCTGGAACGTCCGCGGCACGACGGAAGAGGTCTTGAACGACTTTCGCGGCTGGCACGCCGACGTGCACGCACTCATTCGTAATATCGACGTACCCTACAAGTGGGCGCTGGCCTTGCGGCCGACCATGGATGCCTGGAGCAAAGGGCGCTGCACGCTTCTCGGCGATGCCTGCCATCCCATGGTGCCGTTCCTTGCGCAGGGCGCGGTGATGGCGCTGGAAGACGGCTTGGTCCTGGCCCGTGCCATTGAAAAGCATCCGGACGATCACGTAGCTGCATTTGCGGCCTACGAGGGAGCGCGGCGCTCGCGGGCCAACAAGGTTGTTGCCGGCTCCGCCGAAATGATTCCACGCTTCCACAACCGCGCCATGGTCGATGCCGAAGCGGCGCAGGCCCACGTCGCGCGCGAGTGGCAGGAAGACCGCATTAGAGAGCGCTACGACTGGTTGTTCACCTATGACGCAACATCTGTCCTGGTGTAAGCGGTAGCGAAGCTGTATCGCCAGCCGCCAAATCTCATTATAAGTGCCGGAAA
>DATJYT010000419.1:0-4973 GCA_035499475.1 Xanthobacteraceae bacterium
GCGCTGACCAATTGAATTGCGATCATGAACGGCGTCGTGAGGAACATCGTCCAGCACATCGCGAAGCCGAACTGGGCGCCGCCTTGGGAGTAGGTCGCGATGCCGCTTGGGTCGTCGTCGGCCGCCCCGGTAATCAAGCCCGGTCCCAACATCCGCAGCAGCTTCGGCGGCGACCAGGATGGCTTGGACATTGATCTCGGTTTCGTCGTCAGGGTCGGAGGCGCCCGTCCATCAATGGCGGCCTCCCTCGAATCGTTCCGTACGGGGCTGCTGCGGATGCTAGCGACTTGAACGCCCGCCGCGAAAGGGCTAATGACCGCGACTGCCGGCCTCTTTCTGCCAATCAAAGGACATTTCTGTTATGGCGCGCAACAAGATTGCTTTGATCGGCTCTGGTCAAATCGGCGGCACGCTGGCGCATCTCATCGGTCTCAAGGAGCTGGGCGACGTCGTAATGTTCGACATTGCCGAAGGGGTCCCCCAGGGCAAGGCGCTCGATCTCGTGCAATCGTCGCCGGTGGACGGCTTCGATGCCCGTTTTTCTGGCACCAATTCCTACGAGGCTATCGAGGGCGCGGCGGTCTGCATCGTTACTGCGGGCGTGCCCCGCAAGCCCGGCATGAGCCGCGACGATCTTCTCAGCATCAATCTGAAGGTGATGGAGCAGGTCGGCGCCGGCATCAAGAAATACGCGCCCCACGCTTTCATCATCTGCATCACCAATCCGCTCGATGCCATGGTTTGGGCGCTGCAAAAGTGCTGCGGCCTGCCAAAGCAGATGGTCGTCGGCATGGCGGGCGTGCTCGACTCTTCGCGCTTTCGTTATTTCCTCGCTGACGAGTTCAACGTGTCGGTTGAAGACGTCACCGCCTTCGTGCTCGGCGGTCACGGCGACACCATGGTGCCGCTGGTTCGCTACTCCGCCGTTGCCGGCATTCCGCTTCCCGATCTGGTCAAGATGGGCTGGACCACGCCGAAGCGCATCGATGAGATTGTCGAGCGCACGCGCAACGGCGGCGGCGAGATTGTCAGCCTGCTGCGCACCGGCTCGGCGTTCTATGCGCCTGCGGCCTCGGCGATCGCCATGGCCGAAAGCTATTTGCGCGACAAGAAGCGGGTGCTGCCGGCGGCCGCTTGGCTCAATGGCGAATACGGCGTGCAGGATCTTTACGTCGGCGTACCGGTCGTGATCGGCAGCAAGGGCGTCGAACGCATCGTCGAAATCGAGTTCAACAGCACCGAGCGCGGCATGTTCGAGAAATCCGCGCAGTCGGTGCAGACCCTGGTCGAGGCCTGCAAGAAGATCGCTCCCGACCTCGGCAAGTGAACTGATCTGTCGAGCCGCCTCGGCCGGCATCCTTCGAGGCTCGCTCTGCTCGCACCCCAGGATGACGGAATGCAGGCTGGGCAATCTCCATGAACATCCACGAATATCAAGCCAAAGCCGTGTTGCGCGAATTCGGCGTGCCGGTGCCGCGCGGCATTCCGGCCTTCAGCGTCGACGAGGCCGTGAAAGCCGCCAACGAGATGGGCGGGCCGGTCTGGGTGGTGAAAGCGCAGATTCACGCCGGCGGCCGCGGCAAGGCCGGTGGCGTCAAGGTGGTCAAGTCCGTCGACGACGTGAAGCGCGAAGCGCAACGGCTGCTCGGCTCCACGCTGGTGACGCATCAGACCGGGCCTCACGGCAAAGAGGTGCGCCGCCTCTACATCGAAGAAGGATCCGCCATCGATCGCGAATATTATCTGTCGGCGCTGATCGACCGCACCACGTCGCGCGTCGCCTTCGTCGCCTCGACCGAGGGCGGCATGGACATCGAAGAGGTGGCGCGCACGCACCCGGAAAAAATCATCAGCTTCTCGGTTGATCCGGCGACCGGCTTCATGCCGCATTACGCCCGCCGCGTGGCCCAGGCGCTCGGACTGGGCAAGGACGTCGCCAAGCAGGCCGAAACCGTGCTGCCGAAGCTTTATCAGGCGTTCCTTGCCAAGGACATGAGCCTGCTCGAGATCAATCCGCTGGTCGTCACCAAGTCGGGTCAACTCATCTGCCTCGACGCCAAGATCGGCTTCGATGACAACGCGCTTTATCGTCATCCCGACATCATGGCGCTGCGCGATATCACTGAGGAAGACGAGAAGGAAATCGAAGCCTCGAAATACGATCTCAACTATGTGGCGCTCGACGGCACCATCGGCTGCATGGTCAACGGCGCAGGGCTTGCCATGGCGACCATGGACATCATCAAGCTCTACGGCATGGCGCCGGCGAACTTCCTCGACGTCGGTGGCAGCGCCACCAAGGAAAAGGTTTCGGCGGCGTTCAAGATCATCACCTCCGATCACAACGTGAAGGGCATCCTGGTCAATATCTTCGGCGGCATCATGAAATGTGATGTCATCGCCGAAGGCGTAGTCGCCGCGGTAAAGGATGTCGGCCTGCGCGTTCCGCTGGTGGTGCGGCTCGAAGGCACCAATGTCGCGCTGGGCAAGGAGATCATCGCCAAGTCCAACCTCAATGTGACTTCGGCCGACGATCTCGACGATGCTGCGCAAAAGATCGTCAAAGCGGTGAAGGAGACGGCGTAATGTCCATCCTCATCGGCAAGAACACTAAGGTCATCTGCCAGGGCTTCACCGGCAAGAACGGCACATTCCATTCCGAGCAGGCGATCGCCTACGGAACGAAAATGGTCGGCGGCACATCGCCCGGCAAAGGCGGCTCGACGCATCTCGGTCTGCCAGTGTTCGACACGGTGGCCGAGGCGAAGGAGAAAACCGGCTGCGACGCCAGCGTGATCTATGTGCCGCCGCCCGGCGCCGCGGACGCGATCTGCGAGGCGATCGACGCGGAGATCGCGCTGATCGTCTGCATCACCGAAGGCATTCCAGTAGCCGACATGGTCAAGGTAAAGCGCGCGCTTTGCGGCTCGAAATCGCGACTGATTGGGCCGAATTGCCCAGGCGTGATGACGGCCGGCGAATGCAAAATCGGCATCATGCCCGGCAACATTTTCAAACACGGCAAGGTCGGCATCGTGTCGCGTTCGGGCACGCTCACCTATGAGGCCGTGTTTCAGACGACGCAGGAAGGCCTCGGCCAGACGACCGCCGTCGGCATCGGCGGCGATCCGGTCAAGGGCACCGACTTCATCGAAATGCTGGAAATGTTCCTGGCCGACAAGGCGACGGAGGCTATCGTTATGATCGGAGAGATCGGCGGCTCGTCCGAGGAGGATGCCGCCCAATTTCTCAAGGACGAGGCCAAGCGGGGACGCAAGAAGCCGATGGTCGGCTTTATCGCCGGCAGGACCGCGCCGCCGGGTCGTCGCATGGGCCATGCCGGCGCAATCATCGCCGGCGGCAAAGGGGGCGCGGAATCAAAGATCTCCGCCATGGAATCCGCCGGCATCAAGGTGTCGCCGTCGCCGGCGCGCCTGGGCCATACGCTTGCCGAAATATTGAAATAGAAATTCATTTCTATCGTCTTTTGGCTGCCGCATCGCGTGATTAAATAGGGTAAGAAGAGAGACCCCGAGCGCCGGGCCGGGCCGATTCGTATTCTTCCGCACAGGTTCGGTTTCGACTGGTTGCGTGTCGTTTCTCGCTTATGGGTTCGGGTTTGGCCCAGAAATCGCATCACCATTCGCAGCAGGAATCGCCCAGGATCGCACCATGTCCCGTCAGGACGCGAACGCCGCTTTCGCTCTCACTTCGTTCCTCTACGGCGGCAACGCCGACTACATCGACGACCTTTACGCGCGCTATGAGGCCGACCCGAACGCGGTTGATGCCGAATGGCAATCGTTCTTCCAAAGCCTGAAGGACGACGCGAGCGACGTCGCCAAGAATGCGCACGGCCCGTCGTGGGGCAGGACGGATTGGCCGCTGCCGGAGCGCGGTGATCTTACCGCTGCGCTTGACGGCGATTGGGCTGTCGCCGGCGCAGCCCTCGGCACCAAGATCAAGGCGCAGGCGCAAACGCGCGGCGTCGAGATTTCGTCGCTCGATGTCGAGCGCGCCACGCGCGATTCGGTGCGCGCCCTGATGTTGATCCGCGCCTATCGGGCGCGCGGACATTTGCATGCCAATCTCGATCCGCTCGGTCTCGCGCAACCCGGCAACGAGCAGGAACTCGATCCGCGCAGCTACGGTTTCGGCGAGGCCGATCTCGATCGTCCGATCTTCCTCGACAAGGTGTTGGGGCTCGAGTTTGGCACGATCCATCAAATCGTCGCCATCCTGAAGCGCACCTACTGCCAGACGCTGGGTGTCGAATTCCTGCATATCTCCGACGGCGCGCAGAAGGGCTGGATCCAGGAGCGCATCGAAGGCCCCGACAAGGAAATCACCTTCACGCGCGAGGGCAAGCGCGCGATCCTCAACAAGTTGGTCGAAGCCGAAGGCTTCGAAAAATTCTGCGACCTGAAATTCACCGGCACGAAGCGTTTCGGCCTCGATGGCGGCGAGTCGATGATCCCAGCGCTGGAGCAGATCATCAAGCGCGGCGGCGCGCTGGGCGTGCGCGAAATTGTCATCGGCATGCCGCATCGCGGCCGGCTCAACGTGCTGGCGCAGGTGATGGCAAAGCCGCACCGGGCCATTTTCCACGAATTCAAAGGCGGCTCATCGACACCCAACGAGATCGAAGGCTCGGGCGACGTCAAATACCACCTCGGCGCCTCGTCCGATCGCGAGTTCGACAACAACAAGGTGCACCTGTCGCTCACCGCCAATCCGTCGCATCTCGAGATCGTCGACCCGGTGGTGCTCGGCAAGGTGCGCGCCAAGCAGGATCAGCTCGGCGCCGCGCCGGAAGACCGCACCATGGTGATGCCGCTATTGATGCACGGTGATGCCTCGTTTGCCGGCCAAGGCGTCGTTGCCGAGTGCTTCGGCCTGTCCGGGTTGCGCGGTCATCGCACCGGCGGCTCGGTGCATTTCATCGTCAACAATCAGATCGGCTTCACCACCAA
>DATJYT010000420.1:0-7142 GCA_035499475.1 Xanthobacteraceae bacterium
GTCGTGATGTGCGCCTCGCTAATGATCCGCGCGTAGTCGTCGCCGAGCTTGCGCATATAGGCACCGAACTCGGCCCCGCAGGTCCCGACCGGAAACAGACCCTGCTTACCGAGCTTTTCCGCCATGCCGGGCGCCTTGAGCGCGGCGGAGAGCAGAGCGGAGAGCTTGGTCAGCGCATCGGCGGGCGTCTTTGCCGGCGCGACCAGGCCATAAAAAATGTCGGCTTCATAGTTGCTGACGCCGGTCTCGGCGAAGGTCGGTACGTCCGGCAACGTGGCCACGCGCGCATGCGAGGTCGTGACCAGGCCGCGCAGCGTGCCCGCCTTCAGTTGCGAGACGACGGTTGGATAGTCCGCCCACACCGCCGTCACATGGCCGCCCAGCAGAGCGTCGATCGCGGGCGCGGTGCCGCCATAGGGAATGTAGTTGATGTCGATGCCGGTGGCGCGGCGCAGCACCTCGATGGCAATGTGCAGGGAGGACGCAGGACCGCCGCTCGCGAACGCGAACTTGCCGGGATTGGCGCGTGCGGCGGCGACGAGGTCGGCGAGCGTCTTGTAGGGCGTGGATGCCTGCACGACGAGCACCATCGGCGTCGCCGCGAGATAGCACACCGGCGCAAAGTCCTTCGCCACCTCGTAGTTGCCGCGCTTGAGCGCCGGGTTGATGACGAAGGAATTGGCCACGAGCAGCAAAGTGCCGCCGTCGGGATCGGCGCGCTGCACCACCTCGGTGCCGACGACGGTGCCGGCGCCCGGCCGGTTCTCGACGATGACGGTCGGCCCTTGCTCACGGCCGATCTCGTCGCCCATCAGCCGCGAGGTGATGTCGGGGCCGCTGCCGGGCGTGTACGGCACAATGATCCGGATTGTCTTTGGTTGCGAATTGGCCGGACGATCGGCAACCGCGAGTATCATTAAGGCGAGGCCGGCAAGCCCCAGCATGGTGTGCCATCGCATCGGACATCCTCCCGAAAAGCCGTTGTTTTTCGGCAGCGTCCGATGTTTTGGCTCGCGGTGCAAGCGCCTATGCGTGATGTTCGGCGATATGCACCGCAATGCCGAACAGGGTCATGCCGAAAGCGACGGCGGCGATCGGCATCAGAATCTGAATTGCGGCCTCCGATCCCGTCAGCCGGCTTTGCCAGGTATCGAAGTCCGATCTCGCCCAGTCCTGGTAGCGCTGCTCCTTCGCGCCGCGCTTGGCGGATTCATCACCGGTTCCCACACGGGACAGGATCAAGGTCAGTGCGACGGCGACAAAAATGAAGCCGCTGACGATGACCAGGAGATAGTCCGTCTCTCCGGAACCGGCGAACAGCCACACCGACGCGATGAGCCAGAGTGCGAGCCCGACGATCAACGTATAGACGCGCCGGTGCAGCCGCGTCGTCACCATGCGCCGTGCCGGCTCGATCTCATGGCTGTGAATGGGGTCCACGGCGTCCTCCCTCACGATAGAGGCCCGACACGCCGTTTTGGCAACGCGGCAGTTTTGAGCGATGTTCCCGTTATCGATGTCGCACCCGGCGTCGCGGCGCTGCCGAACTGGGCTACACCGTGGACGCTGGCACCAAGGAGATGGGACGCAATGGCAAGCCCGGCAGATATGAGCATTGAGGATTTGCAGGCACGAATGCTGAAGAAAAAGCTTTGGGTGGTGATGACCAAGGCGGTGGCGCCGCTGGAAGAGGTGCGGCGGCATCTCAAGGCGCACCTCGAACATCAGATCATGCTCGAGAAGTCCGGCATCATGTATGGCGCCGGCCCCGCGACCAGGCCGGGCGACACTGCGGCGTCTTTCGGGCTGATCATCATCCGCGCCAAGGACGAGGCCGAGGCGCGCCGTATTGCCGACGCCGATCCGATGCATGCTTCGGGGGTGCGCAAGTACGAGCTCTATTCATGGTCGCTCAACGAGGGCCGCATCGGCATCACGCTGAATTTTTCCGACCAGAGCTTCACGTTCGACTGAGCGCGCTTTTGCTGACGCCGTGGGCGCACTGCACAGGCTTTCATCATCTGGCGCTACGCATCAGAATTTTGTGATGTGCGCTCGCGCGCCGATTTCGCTACATCGCGCCGCAGGGGCGTGATGCAGAGGATGACCGCAATGGATCAATCCGCCGTCCTGACCGATCGAGGCGCCGAGATCGGCGCTCCCACGCTGGACCGTCTGGCGCCTTACGTCCTCAGCGTTCTGCGCATCATGGCGGGGCTCTTGTTCCTGGAACACGGCATGTCGCGGCTGTTCGGATTTCCCTCGCCGCTGCCGACCCCGCATCCGATGACGATGTACTGGTTCGCCGGCTGCATCGAATTCCTGGGCGGCATTCTGGTGACGCTCGGGCTGCTGACGCGGCCGGCGGCGTTCATCATGTCGGGCGAAATGGCCTGCGCCTATTTCATCAGCCACGCGCCGCGCGGATTTTTCCCGATCCTCAACCGCGGCGACGGCGCCGTCCTCTATTGCTTCATTTTCCTCTATATCGTCTTCGCCGGACCCGGGCCGTTGAGCCTCGACGCGCTGTTATGGCGAAAGCGGCGGTGAGAATCGCGGCTTTTGCACCGCGGCCGCGCGAGGCTGAGTTTCGCCCGATGCATTGCATCGCGCTTGCCGCTGGGCCGCAAAAGCGCGAATAATGCGCAAGCCGGATTTTTCGCCCAAAAAATTTTGCCACGGAGCGAATGACCGCGAGGGAGCAGGATATGCACATCGCCCACGCCGAGGACAGCACCCAGGCCAGCAACGCCGTGCGCGGCGGCAAGCGCGAGTTCAAGACGCTGCTCAAGGGCGATGAGACTTCGCCCGGCAACTACAAGCTCTCCTTCGTGCGCCAGAGCGGCTCGCTCGATATTCCGCGTCATCGCCACAATTTCGATCAGTTGCGCATGTGCCTCGAGGGCGATCCGCAGAATTACGGCAAGAACAAATGGATCAACCCGGGCGAGATCGTCTATTTCCCCGAAGGCACGCCCTATGGCCCCGAGCAAAGCGAATCGCACCGGCTGAGCATCACGCTGCAATTCGGCGGTGCCAGCGGCAGCGGCTACCTCGGCGCGCAGCGCATCGCGGCCGCGATCGAGGAGATGAAGGCGTTCGGCACCTTCGACAAGGGCATCTTCACCCGCAACGGCGCGCTGATGCCCGGGCAGCGCCGCAACCAGGACAGCTATGAGGCGATCTGGGAGCACGTCAACCAGCGCAAGCTGATCTACCCGAAGCCGCGCTACGAGGAGCCGATCTGCATGAAGCCGGCGGGCTTCGACTGGGTGCCGACCGGGGAAGCCGGCGTCGCCAGGAAACTGCTCGGCATGTTCTCCGAACGCGGCTGCGTGGTTTCCATGCTCAAGCTCGATGCCGGCGCCAGCGCCCGCGTGCCGCAGCACGGTTCGAGCCAGGTTGCTTTCGTGATCAACGGCGAAGGCAAGGCGGACGGCAAGGCGCTGCGCAAATATACCGCCCTGTCGCTTGAGGCGAACGAGGGCAGCGTGCTCACCTCAGACGGCGGCATGGAACTGCTGCTGGTGAGCCTGCCGATCATCGCCAGCCGCGCCGAACGCGCCGCGGCCTGAACGCTGCCCGGCCTCGCAGCGAACAAAGTCGTCGAAAAGAAAAGCCCGTCGGGGAGGGCGGAATGAGCCGCCAACCAGCGCCCATGATCGCACGCATTTTGCTGCTGACCTGCACCGTGACGCTCGCGCTGCCGGCGCGCGCGCAAACCGTCGAGCAATTCTACCGCGGCAAGACCATCGATCTCATCGTCGGCTTCGCCGCCGGCGGCGGCAACGATCTCTACGTGCGCGCGTTCGGTCATTACGTCGGCAAGCATATTCCCGGCAATCCAACGGTGGTCACCCGCAACATGCCGGGCGCCGGCACCTTCCTCGCCACCAACGCCGTCTACAACACGCTGCCGCGCGACGGCACCGTGATGGCGCTCGGCGCCTCCTCGCTGCCGCTCGACGAAAAGTTCGGCAACGAAGGCGTGCACTTCAAGGCGGCCGCGCTCAACTGGATCGGCCGCATGGTTGCCCGGGTCGACGTCACCTGGATGTGGAAGACATCGCCGGTGCAGTCGATCGAGGATGCGATGCGGATTCCCTCGATCCTGGCCGGCACCACGGTCGGCTCACCGGTGGTGATGTTTCCGAATCTCCTCAACAACGTGATCGGCACCAAGTTCAAGATCGTGAGGGGCTATCAGGGCACGCGCGAAGCCTTGCTGGCGGTGGAGAAGGGCGAGGCAAACGGCAACTCGACCGGATGGGAAGCATTGAGCGCCATTCACCCGGACTGGATCAGGAACAAGGACGTCAAGATCATCGTGCAGTTTGCGCTTAAGCGTGATCCCGCGCTGCCCGACGTGCCTTGTGCGGTCGAACTCGGCCGCAATGCGCAGGAGACGCAAATCCTCAAGGCGATCATGAACAGCACCGAGATCGGTCTCGCGCTGTTCACGGCCCCGGGCGTGCCGGCGGAGCGGATCACGGCGCTGCGGCGCGCCTTCGATGCGACCGTTGCCGACCCGGATTTCATCGCCGAGCTCAAAGGCGCCGGCGTCGGCGTGTCGCCGCTCACCGGCGAGCGGCTGCAAAGCCTGGTGAGCGAAGTCGCCGACCTGTCGCCGGAACTCACCGCGAAGGCCAAGGCGGCTTATTTGGACGTGAAATAGCCGTCTTGTCGCGGCAGCTTGCAAACTCCGCCGCCTGAAACATGCTATGAACCTTCAGGTCGCAGGCGGGGTATGCGTTGGGTCGGGATTCGCGTGATATTATTCGGGAGCTTGAAGCGGACGGTTGGCGTTTCATCGGGGCAAACGGCAGCCATCACCACTTCAAGCATCCGACGAAGCCGGGCAAGGTGACAATCCCGCATCCGCGTCGGGACTTGCATCCGAAGACTTTGCGATCGATTTATCGTCAAGCAGGATTGAAAGCGCCGCGGTGAGTGTCATGGCAGGATATATCGCTTTGGTACACAAGGACTTGGGGACGAGCTACGGCGTCAGCTTTCCCGATGTGCCGGGTTGCATCGCGGCCGGAGATACTTTCGAAGAAGCAATTACAAACGCTTCCGATGCGCTCACTTCGCACTTTGCCGTCATGAAGGCGGACGGCGACGCCATTCCGGCGCCGCGCAGTTTCGAGCAGCTTCGGTGCGATCCCGACTTCGCCGAAGACAGCGCCGACGCTATTGTGACGATGGTCACGCCGCGCACGGCCATGGCGGCTGCGGAGTAGGCGCAACAGCGCCGCCGTTTTGGCCGCGAAGCGCGCTCTACCCCTTCACCCCCAGCAACTCGACGTCGAAGATCAGCGTCGCGTTCGGCGGGATGACGCCGCCGGCGCCGCGGGCGCCGTAGCCGAGCTCGGGCGGAATGATGAGGGTGCGCTTGCCGCCGACCTTCATGGTGGCGACGCCTTCGTCCCAGCCGGCGATCACCCGGTGGGCGCCGATCGGAAATTCGAACGGCTCGTTGCGATCGACCGAGGAATCGAATTTCGCGCCCTTCGCCCCGTTGACGTAGAGCCAGCCGGTATAGTGCATGACGCAGATCTGGCCGGGCTTGGGCGAGGGGCCGGTGCCGACCTTGGTGTCGATGATCTTCAATCCGGAGGGCGTGGTCATGACGGGCTGGGCCTTTGCGGGTGCGAGCGTGACGCCGGCGCCCGCAACGGCGGCCGCGACGGCGAGCGCGAGCATCGCGCCGGCGCGTTGAATGGCTCGCATTCACGTTTCTCCTCGGGTTGAACGCAACACCGGGTGAGGGAGCGCGCGCCGTCGTCGCACGCGCGTGCGTGCCGTTACAGCGCTGCGAGATAATGCGCGATGGCCTCGCGCTGGCTCGGCGTGAGCGCCTTCATGAAGCCCGGCATGTCGAAATTGTTGGTCCGCTTGTCGTCGGCGAAGCTGTTCATGGCGCCGATCAGGTACTCGTAGCTCAGGCCGGCGATCCGCGGTGCCGGTGCGCCGCCCTCGAAATTCTGGCCGTGGCAGGCCTTGCACATGGCGATGCCTTCGGGCTGCGTTGCCGGCGGCGCCGCGCCCTCGTGGGCCGGCCAGGTCTTGGCGGCAAAATAAGCGGCGATCGGGCGGGTATCCGGCTGCGCGACGGTTTTCGCGATCGGCGTCATGATCGGGTTGTCGCGGAAGCCGGCGCGGAAATCGTGGATTTCCTTCACCAGGTAATTCTCCTGCTGGCCCCAGATGATCGGTGTCGTTTTCGGATCGATCGGCACGCCGTTCTGCCCGTGACACGCCGCGCACAACTGCACCTTGCTCTCGATGTCGTCGGCCGCGACCGCCGGCAACGCCACAACCGCCGCGATGACGCCGGCGCCCAACATCGTGGAAAGAAGCCCCTTGAACATGATTTTCCTGCCCTCGTGATTGCTCACGGTCCTGGATGCGGACCGTTTTTAGACATGCCGTGCGCATGCCTTCGATGGCATTGTAGAGGGTTTGCGGGCTTTGTCAGCCGGTGCGTGGCACATGCACGTTGTGCCGGCGCAAATATCCCGGCACACCAGGGCGAGGGCTCTTCAGGGCGCGCTGAACCCGGACCGCGCGTTCGCGCAATCCGGGCTGCTGCGCCGCGCTCCCGGTCGGATCGGACGTTACTTGGTCTGGCTGAGCAGGTTCACGCAGGCCGCGGCCACGTTGCGGTCAGGCTCGGAGCCGGGAAACGTGGTCCAGCCGGCCTTCGCGATCAAATCGTCGCGCGCCCACGAATCGGCCTTCATCAGCGCCGCCAGGTTGGCGCCGGCGTCGACCGCATGCTGGAACTTGTCGGCGCAGATCGGCGCCAGCACGCGCACGATGCCGGCCTGCTCGGCGTCCTTGATCTGACCGGCGGCGGTGCTGCCCAGCACCCAGCCGCCCCATTGGAAGCCGATCACCATGGCGATGACGGCGCCCGCGCAGGCGCCCTTGATCAAGTCCGGCAGCCTGTCGCGAATTGAAGCCCAGTCCATGCAATATCCTTTCGCCCGACGTGTCTCGGTGCGAGGCAACGGAGACCCGGATGGGCTCCGATCGAAATGTGAGTTGGAGTGAAGGCCCGGCCGCTTTGAGCTGGCGTTTCGGTCGCGCCGACCGTGCGCCTTTATTTGGACGAAGTCCATGATGGCGTGGGCGCG
>DATJYT010000421.1:0-8299 GCA_035499475.1 Xanthobacteraceae bacterium
GTGCGCGCCTTGACCAGGCGGATCGGCGCGCCCTGCACCGCCGACGCGATGCCGATCTCGTCGCAGCCCATCGGCAGCACCGCGTAATCGAAGCCCGCGCCCGCCATCAGCGTGCAGGCCGGCGGCACGCCGAAGCACATGGTGATCGGCACCGGCTGGTCTTCCTTGTAGTACTTGTTGACCACCTGCCACATGTGCGAGCCGGGCGAGATCTGGAATGTGCCGACATTGCCCCAGCGGAAATTCATGCGGTTGTAGCCGAGGTCGGAGCCGCCATCGAATTGCGCGCCGGTGACGCAGCGAATGCCGGAGCCGACGGTGAGTTCGGGCTCGTAGGTGGTATGGCGGATCGGCACCAGCCATTTGTTGACGTCGTCGGGCTTCTCGACCACGAATTCCTGGCAGGGCGCCTCGCTCTGCGCGATCTCCACCGGCTTGAGCGGATGCGACAGCGCGTGCGCCAGCTTTTTTACGCGGTCGGCGTCGTCGGTCCAGCCGAACATCCTGTTGATGATCGCCATGTCGCCGAACAGATTGGTGATGACGCGGTGGTTCGGCTTGCCCTTGACGTTGTTGAACAGGATCGGGCAGCCGCCATCCATGTGCTTCTGCAGCCCGGTGACCTGAAGGTCGGGGTCGACCTCCTTGTCGGTCTCGATCAGCTCGCCCTGCGCGCGCAGCCAGTCGAGCGTCGCGCGCAGATCGAAGGCCTGGTTCGGCGTTGCCGGACTATGTTGTTCTTCCTTGCGCAGGGGCTTCTGCATCGCACGCGATCTCCGTGAAGGGGCTATTCCGTGAAGGGGCTATGTTGGGCCGCAGCGGCAGGAAAACGCAACAGCGTTCCAATTGCATAGATTTCTAAGTATTATCCGCGCTGCACGCCGGAGCTGTCAACGCCGATGCCGCCGCGGCCAAAATCGAGGGAAAAGCCGACGTCACACCGCCGCCTGGTCGAGTTCCCGCCGCAGCTCTCCTCCGGCTATCTGGTGCGCGACGCGCATCGCGCGTTCCAGCGGCTGCTCGAGCGTCGCATCGCCGCCTACGGCGTGAGCCGCGGCCAGTGGTATTTTCTGCGCGTGCTGTGGATCACCGACGGCCTGTCGCAACGCGAATTGTCGGCGCGCGTCGGTATGATGGAGCCGACCACGGTGATCGCGCTGCGCAGCATGGATCGCGCCGGGCTGATCCGCCGCGTCCGCAGCGCCGGCGACCGGCGCAAGGTCGAGGTCTGGCTGACGGCGAAGGCCAAACGCCTGCGCAACGAATTGCTGATGGTGGCGCGAGCCATCACCGACGAAGCGGAGCAAGGGATTGCGCCGCGCGAGCTTGCCTCGTTCCGGCGGATGATCGCGCGGATGACGGCCAATCTCGATCGCGTCGAACGGTAGATATTACCGCGGCAGCGCCCGCAGCGACCCGATCGCGGAACGCGCGGCGTTGACCATCCGCCACACCGCCGGCGTCTGCTTGATGAAACGCTTGATGCTGTTGCGCGCTTTCGCCCACGCGCTCGCCGGCCGGCCGCGCCATGTCGCGGCGGCGACGTGGTTGCACAATTTCAGGTGCGAGTCGGACCATTCGAGCTTGTAGCGCTCGTCGCCGATGGTGAAGTCGAAACGCTTGAGGCCGCGCCCGATGGCATGCGCCATGAGCTCGCGCAGATGAAGCGCGCCGGGGCCGAAACGCGCCAGCTCGCAGTCCTCATAGCTTGCCACCACGTGGTAGTAGCAGTCGCCGAACACGATGCCGAGATTCAGCGCCGCCCAGACCGTTCCGACCTCGATGCGGCTGATATGAACGAGGTGCCGGGTGTTCGGATTGGTTGCGAGATCGAGGAAGAACTCGCGGCATCCGGCTCGCGCAAAAACGTCGGAAATGCCGCGGCGCGTCAATGCGCGGCTTTTCTGCCGCATCAGCGTCTCGGTCGTGCGCCGCGCGTCATCAACATCGGTGCAGCTCGCAAAGCGAACCTCGCCGAAAGCAGCAAGACGCCTGCGCTTGGTGCGATCGTGGCGGCGGGTCGCCGAGGAGCGCTTGTCGAAATAGAATTTCTCCCAACTGTCGCCGAGCCTGGTGAAATGCGCGCCGCTGGGATTGAGCGCAACGTCGAGATGCGTGAACGGATTGGCTTGCCGGCCGACCCGGTACGGCATTTTCTCGAGTTCGATCCAGTCGTATCGCGTGCGCGGATCGCGCCGGATCAGCGCCAGGCCGTCCCGCCACATCTGCAGGAACCGATCGCGCGACACGCATGCCGCGAAGTCACGCGCGAGCAGCGGCCCGGTGTAGTCGCACAGATTTTGACCGAGCCAGCATAGCCGCCGCCCGGACATCCTCGGCTCCACCGCGAGCGGCAGGATGAGGGCTGTTTCGCCGCCGGCATAGCGTCCGACCGCAATGACCGGCGTGATGCCCTGGCGCCGGCCGATATGCCGCTGCCACGTCGACAGCCAGTCGAACGACTGAAACGCCGTGCAATCGGCATTGCGTTCGAAGCGGCGCCACTCGTCCTCGACCGCACTCAGGTCGGTATGGATCGATAGGTCGGCGGACAGCACATGTTCGGGGGCAAATTCCGGCCGAAGCACTTTCGGCGCGGACCTCGCGTCCGCGACGACGACATCATTGTCGCTCAATGCTTGCAATTGTGCCGCGCGTGTCACGGGGTCTTGCTTCTCGGATGAAGCGCCACGCCGGTGTGATAGGGCAGAAACGTTAAGCCTGCATCGCCCCGCCGCGCTCATATTGCGTTAAGGTAAAGGGATCGGGGCCGCCGGTTTCGCGGCGCTCAAAGCCGACGCAGCCGCCGTTTCGCCGCGGCGGGACGCCACGCCGGTTGCCACTTGCTCTTCGCGCCGCCGCTGTCGGAATGCATCAGCGAAAAGTGATTGCGATTTTGCGCGTCACTTTGGCGCGACGCGGAAGGCGCCACGAAAAAATCCAAGCGTCAGTGTCAAATGACGTAAGGCCTTCACGGAATATCAGTTACAGATACGAGGAGGAGTTCCTGGTCTTCGCGGCCCTTCGGGGCGCGGAACGACGCTGTCACGGCAGTGCAACCTGATGGCGCGAGAATTTCTTGTTGAGTTGCGTCGCGTGCGTTGAACCAATCCGGATCACGGTCAGACAAACCGGAAAGACGGTCCCCGGCCGGCAGGCTGGTACTGACGACCTATGCCCGCAAGCTGAGACAGGACGACGCGTGAGCCCCCATCCGATAAGCCCTGCCCGGTCCTCATCTTTTCGCGGCATTTGGCCGGTGTCGCTGCTCATCCTGGGATTGGGGTTGAGCGCGGCTTGGGCGAGTTTCCTGGGCTACAAGGTCGTGGCCTGGGTTTTCGCCTTGATCTAGGTCAACGCCGGCCGGCGGAGGATGGAACCAATATTCGTGTGCTGGGGACTCCCGGAAGCTCAGAAACGCAAGAAACCACCATGACCCTCCAAGAAGCCACATCGATCGATCGGCAAAGCTCCGGCCCGGCGCCGGGCGGTGTCACGCCAGCATTGGTGATCAGCGGGCTGGCCAAGCGCGCGTTCGATGTCGTCGCGGCGGCCGCCGGTCTTGCATTGCTGTCGCCGGTGCTTCTGGTGTCTTCGATCGCGATCAAGCTTGATTCCTCCGGTTCAATTTTTTCTCGAGAGACCCGGTACGGCTATCGCAACAGGCCGATCCAGGTTCTTAAATTCCGCACGTTGACAGCAGGCGCAGAAGTCGGCCGAGGCAATTTGCGCCTGACCCGCATCGGCCGCATCCTGCGGCGCAGCGGCGTCGATAATTTGCCGCTGCTCTTCAACGTGCTGGCCGGCGACATGTCGATCGTCGGGCCGCATCCCTTTGCCGGCCGCCCCGACACGATCGATCCCGGCATCGCACCGCTGTTGAGCCGCATCAAACCGGGAATGATCGATTATGCGCAGACAGCCGAACCACGCGCGGGAGACGGCATGACGGAACGGCGCATCAAGGATGATCTGCGCTATGCCGAGAGCTGGTCGCTGTTGCTCGACATCAAGCTGATCGCGAGGAAGTTTTTCACCTAGGCGTCGCGGCGTCGCCATTGCGCAACCACTCTACGTCACCGAACCGGCGCTGCTCACCTTCCGTCAATGGCTGCATGACGAGGCAAAACGACAGCGCGAGACTGAAGCCGGACTAATGCGGCGAAACGCGCAGCAGACATCGTCAACACGAACGCGGACGACGCGCTAATTGTGAGGTGCTGCCTTCGTCAAGATCGGCGGCGGCGCGCTCTCATGCGCCGGCGGATTTGGCGAGAAGGCCAAAGTAAACCACGCGCTCATACCGGAGGCCCGATCCCGTGTGTCGAAGTCCCAATAGGCTTTGAAATTAAGATAGGTCTGCATTGATGCGCCGGGAATGATTATTCCAAGCTGCGGCCCAACGCCTAAAGTCCGCGACTCGAATGGACACAGCACTTGCAGGCAACCGCGATCGGAAGTGAGCTGATTGTAAACATAACCGACGGCACCAATCTGCAGGGTCTTCGTCACGAATTGGGATGCGCCCCAATCAAGATGCCAGTCGATGCCGTTCTGATAGCCAGTGCTGGGATTCACCAGATTGTAGGTCAGCCCGGTCACGGCGGAAAATTCGTGTCCAGTCTGCGGATCGAAATAGGTGTAGCCAACACCAGTGTCGACTGCGCCATGGCCGATGCTGCCATTGGCGAGATTGGCGGAATTGTAGGTTCCGACGGGAACGTCGCCCATCCCGTAGATCATCCAGCTATTGACGCCGCGGTTCCAGCGCAGAGTGGCCTCCGGGTAGAGGTCGCTGAACACGTCTCGGCCATCCTCGATTGTCCCTTGGCGCATCGCGGTCAGCGGACCGGCTGTCGCGGTGAGCGTGCCGTTCAGTTCCGCAATACTGCGCCCGTAAGCGCCCGCCATGCTGAGAGCGAATTGCCCGCCGAACACCGGCGTTGCGAAAACGTAAGTCGGATTGGCAAGAATGAGATTGGGATTTGCCTTCAGATTAAGATTGAAATTGACGTTCACAGTTGTGCTGAATTTATTGATCGTGATCTCGCGCGCTGCCGCGACATTCCCGCTTGCGCTCACCGGATTGTATAAGTCGACGAAACCGATCGACCATCCAGGCACTTGCGGCGTGGCCGCGAGACTGCCGTAGAGTCCCGGTATCCAGAAGCTGACACCACCCTCGTCTGCTAACGAAACTCCCGGTGAGCATGTGATGGTGGCGAATGCGAAAATCGCCGCAACTGGCCGCAAACGTCCACGCGACCGGTCGCAGGAGCTTCGACCGACTTGAGTCGGCGAGGAACGCAACGCTGACCGGTTCAATCGCATGAGCGCCTCCTTGGATCTTGTGGCCCCTGACCCGAGCAGATGACGCCGTTGCACCCACAAGCGTAGCCGATCACGATGCGGATAACACCGGCGTTGCCGCCCAATCATGCTGCTACCTCGCGATTTTGTAGCGGCGTGGCACTGCGAGCACAGTTCCACCGCGCCGCAATGATGAATGGTTGTCGAAGGCAACTGATAGAGATTTCGCGTAACGCGACGACGATCGGCCACCACCGATTATTAGCCCTCGTCCGAAGTTTTGTTAGACAATAAGCTGCGCAAGTGCGCTGAAGCTCGGTACCTTACAGGCGCCTGCGACGCGTCGGCGTCCTCACTGATACGCTCGCATTGGCGAGGAATTTGGGTTTTGCTCGAACCTGTCCGGCCACGAGGACGGGGATCCGTTCTGAGGGTAACGCGATGAAGCCGAATCGCAGGGAAACCATCTCACTCCTGGCGGGTGTTGCCCCTGCCGCCCTCGGTGCACTCTCAGCAGTCGGTTCAGCAAGCACCACACGGGCGCAGCAGTCCAAGCCGAACATCGTTTTTATCCTGATGGACAATCTCGGCTACGGCGAACTCGGTGTTTACGGCGGCGGTATCACACGGGGAGCGCCAACACCGCGTATCGACAAGCTCGCGTCTGAGGGAACGCGGCTGACCAATTTCAACGTCGAAGCGCAATGCACCCCAAGCCGTTCGGCAATCATGACCGGCCGTTTCTCGATTCGATCGGGCACCCATTCCGTCCCGATCGGCGGGGGCCTGGAGGGATTGACGCAATGGGAGGTGACCATCGCAAAGCTTCTCTCCGGTGTCGGCTATGCCACCGCGTCATTCGGCAAATGGCATCTTGGCAGCACGGACGGACGCTTGCCGAACGACCAGGGCTTTGACGAATGGTTCGGCATTCCGCGCACGACGGACGAAGCTTTCTGGCCGTCGCAAACCGCGGCGAAAGCGGCCGATGTTCCGTTCGAGCCGATCATGGAGGGCCGCAAGGGCGAGAAGAGCCGCAGCCTCGGCATCTATGATCTGGAACAGCGCCGGCTGATCGACGCCGAGATCACGCGACGCACGATCGATTTCATGAAGCGCAGCGTCGGAACAGGCAAGCCGTTCTATGCCTATGTCCCGTTCACGCAGGTGCATTTCCCGACGCTGCCGAACCCGGCTTTTGCCGGCAAGACCGGTTTCGGCGACTTTCCCGACGCGCTTGCGGAAATGGATGCGCATGTCGGTGAAATCCTCGACGCCGTCGACGCATTGGGCATCCGCGACAACACCATCGTGGTGTTCACCAGCGACAACGGTCCGGAAGCGACGTGGCCGTGGCAAGGCTCCTCGGGACCATGGCGCGGCTATTACTTCACTCATATGGAAGGCTCGTTGCGGGTGCCCTTCATCATCCGCTGGCCTAATCGAATCCCTGCCGGACGCGTGAGCAACGAGATCGTGCATGAGGTCGATACGTTCACGACATTGGCTGCGATTACCGGCGCGACAATCCCGGCCGATCGCGCGATCGACGGCGTGGACCAAAGCGCTTTTCTGCTCGGCAAGTCGGAAACGTCCAATCGGGAAGGCTTCCCCGTTTACGTGGCGGATCGTCTTGAGGCCGTCAAATGGCGGAATTGGAAAATCGTCTTCTACGATGAGCAGCGCGATTGGTGGACGCCGCCGAGCAAGCTCGGCACCCCCAAAGCATTCGACCTCATTACCGACCCGAAGGAGGAATATCCGGCGACCGGGTTGCGCAGCACCTGGGTCGCGGCGCCGGCGATGAACATCGTCGTGGAATTCGAGAAAAGCCTGAAGAAATATCCGCCGATCGCGCCCGGCACGCCCGATCCGTATCGGCCACCAAGCTGACAGGACAGAGTAAGCGCTGAAAAGCAATCACAGGAGCGAGCCATGCGTCACACGAGGCATTTGCTTGAAACCGCCGCGCTTGCGGCAGCGATCAGCGGCTGCATCGGATTGTCGAATCCCGCATTCGCGCAGAGCATGCCGGCGCCGGCGGGAGGTTCGGTCATCCTCCCGGCCCCTGAGCCACCCTTCGGCGGCGTCATCGGTCGCAAGGCCAGCGAATCAAAGCCCGACTTTCCCCAAGCAGTGACTGCTCCCAAAGGCGCGCCAAATATCCTCCTGATCCTGACTGACGACGTGGGCTTCGGGGCATCGAGCACGTTCGGCGGCCCGATCCCGACGCCCAGCCTCGATCGGATTTACCAACACGGGCTGTGTTACAACCAATTCCACACCACCGCACTCTGCTCGCCGACGCGAGCTGCCCTTCTGACTGGTCGCAACCATCACAGCGTTGGCTTCGGGCAAATCTCGGAATTTGCCACCGGCTATCCGGGCTACGACTCGATCCTTCCCAAGAGCGCCGGCACCATCGGCAACATTCTCGTCGACAACGGTTACGACACGTCGTGGTTCGGCAAGGAACATCTGATTCCCGATTGGCAGCAAAGCCCGGCCGGCCCGTTCGACCAGTGGCCGGTCAGTTTGGGGTTTGAGTACTTCTACGGCTTCCTCGGTGGCGACACCGACAACTGGCATCCGGCGCTTTTCGAGAATACCCAGCCCGTTCTGCCGCCGTTCCATGACCCGAATTATATTCTCATCCGCGACATGACCGATCGCGCCGTCACCTGGATTCGAACGCAGCACGCGGTGGCTCCCGACAAGCCGTTCCTGATGTATTTCGCGCCCGGTAATGGCCATGCGCCGCATCATGCAACGAAAGACTGGATCGCCAAGTTCAAAGGGAAATTTGATTACGGGTGGGACAAGCAGCGCGAGATGACGCTGGCTAACCAAAAGCGGCTGGGCATCGTGCCGGCCGACACGGCGTTGACGCCGCGCCCAGCGCAGATACCGGCGTGGGATTTCCTTAATGACGATCAGAAGAGAGTCTTTGCGCGGATGATGGAGGTCTACACCGCCGCCGTGGCCCAGG
>DATJYT010000422.1:0-3008 GCA_035499475.1 Xanthobacteraceae bacterium
GTTGATTCCTGGATCGCGGCGTCCTGCATGGCGATGCCTTTGACGCCCGAATAGGACTTGTGATGCTTTTGCGCCACGCGGTCGATCATGTAGTCGTTGTCCTTGTTGACCACGGGACGGAACGAGCCGGGAATGAGATTGACGTGGATGCCGCCGCCGTTACGCATGACGTCGAGTTCCTTCGCGGTGAGCGCGCGCGTCGGGTGATGCGTGAAGCACCATGACATGGTGTTCTCGTCGTCGATCGGCACGAAGGCGTGGCCGTTGAGCGCATTGTCGCCGTAAGGCGGGATGATGGTGTGGAACGGCATGATCCACTGCGTGATGCGCCAATAAAGGTGGCCCGGCGTTGCCGGCCGCCGCACCCCGATCACCATGCCGCCTTTGCTCTCGATCACTTCGAAGCGCGCGTCGGTGCCTTGGGTATATTCGGCGCCCTTGCTGACGTGCAGCGGCTCGTTGCGCAATTCGTGCCGGTGCAAAAATGAAACGTGCACCGAATCGATGGCGCCTTCCAATGTCTGGAGCCAGTTGCATTCCTGGGTCCGCTTGGAGACGAAACGGTGCGAGGCCGGTACGGTCGCCCATTCGAAATTCGGCAGTGGCGGTTTCTCCGCTGCCGGGCCCATATAGATCCAGATCACGTCGCCCATTTCGACGCACGGATAGGACGTGAGCTTGATCTTCTGGCAGAAGCCGCTCTCGACCGGCTCGGACGGAACTTCGACGCATCGGCCGCCGACGTCGTATTTCCAGCCGTGATAGGGGCAACGCAGCCCGTTCTCCTCGTTGCGGCCGAACCACAGCGAGACGCCGCGATGGGCGCAGAATTCGTCCATCACGCCGACGCGGTTCTGGGTGTCACGGAACGCGATCAGCCGCTCGCCAAGAAGCTTGACGCGCACCGGCGGACAGTCGGGCTCTGGGATTTCCGACGACATCAACGCCGGTATCCAATATCGCCGCATCAGGTCGCCCATCGGCGTGCCGGGGCCGGTCAATGTCAGGAAATCGTTCTGCTCGCGCGTCGTCATTGTGTGTCTCGTTCGAATTCCAAAGAATAATACACCGTCTTCTTGCCGATCACATCAGTGCGGATTTCGGCCTATCGTGTTGAATCTCAACGCGACGCCGTAGCGCCTCCGTGATAGGCTGACCCATAAACGGCCTTGAGGTCTCGCCATGACCAAGCTTGTCCGCAATCACTCCCATTGGGGCGCGTTTCTCGCTGAAGTGAAGGATGGCCGCGTCGTCGGTGTGCGGCCGTTCGAGCATGATCCCGAGCCCTCGCCGCTGATCGAGGCAATTCCAGCGGCGGTGCACTCGCCGACTCGAGTGGGGCGGCCGATGATCCGCGAAGGCTGGCTTAAGCACGGCCCTGGGAGCGGGGAAGGGCGTAGCCGCGAGGCGTTCGTTCCGGTCTCGTGGGAGCGCGCACTCGATCTCGTCGCCGGCGAGCTCGCGCGCGTGAAGCGCGATTTCGGCCATGACGCCATCATGGCCGGTTCGCAAGGCTGGGGGTCGGCCGGCATATTCCACGATGCGCGCGGACAGGTGCGCCGCTTCATGGGAACATTCGGCGGATTCATCGATCAAGTCTCGAACTACAGTTTCGGCACCGCGCTGGTGTTCCTGCCGCATGTCCTCGGCAGTGCGCAGGCCTGCACCGGGCCGCTCACCTCGTGGTCGTCGATCGCGCGTCACGCCAAGCTGATGGTGCTGTTCGGCGGCGCCAATCCGAAGAACATGCAGGTGACCAAAGGCGGCATGGGCGCGCACGCCATCGGCCGTTCACTCGGCGAACTCGCGCAAGCCGGCGTCAGGGTCGTCAATGTCAGCCCGATCCGCGAGGACGGTCCGGCAAGTGTAGCGCCCGAATGGATCGCGATCCGGCCCGGCACCGACACCGCGATGCTGCTCGCGCTCAGCCACACCCTGATCGCGAATGGATTGCACGATGCCGACTTCCTGGCGCGCTACTGCGTCGGCTTCGAGCGCGTGCGCGCCTACGTCATGGGCGAGAGCGACGGTGCGGCGAAGGACGCCGAATGGGCCGCCGCCATCACGGGTGTTCCGGCCGCCACCATCCGGGCGCTGGCGCGCGAGATGGCGGCGACGCGCACCATGATCAGCGCCTCATGGTCGCTGCAGCGTGCCGATCACGGCGAGCAGCCGTACTGGGCGGTGCTGCTGCTGGCATCCTGTCTCGGCCAGATCGGCCTGCCGGGCGGCGGCTTCGGCTTCGGATATGGTTCGGCCTCCGGCATTGCCGAACCGCCGCCGGCATTCCGCGCACCGGGCATGGAGGCCGGAGCCAATCCGCTCAACCGCGCGATACCCGCGGCGCGCATCGCGCAGTGTCTGCTGCATCCCGGCGAGCCGTACGACTTCAACGGCCGCAATAGCGCCTATCCGGACATCAAGCTGGTGTACTGGGCGGGCGGCAATCCGTTCCATCATCATCAGGACCTCAATCAGCTGCGTGCCGCATTTCGGCGGCCGCAGACCGTTATCGTGCATGAGCCGTGGTGGACGGCGACCGCGCGCCATGCCGACATCGTGCTGCCGGCGACGACCTCGCTCGAGCGCAACGACATCGGCTCGGCGCAGCGCGACCCGTTCGTGTTCGCCATGCACAAGGCGATCGAGCCGGTCGGCGAGGCGCACAACGACTACGACATCTTCGCTGCCCTGGCCGGGCGTCTTGGCTGCGCCGGCGAGTTCACCAAAGGCCGCGACGAGATGGGCTGGCTGCGCCACCTCTACGACAACTGGCGCGACGGCATCCGCAGCAACGCGGCATCCATTCCCGATTTCGATCGCTTCTGGGCCGACGGCTTCCTGGAAATCCCCAAGGGCGCCGACGAATATGTCATGTTCGATAAATTTCGTGCCGATCCGGCCGCCCACAAGCTGACGACGCCGTCGGGCCGCATCGAGCTTTACTCGGAAAGGATCGCGGCCTTTGGCTACGACAATTGTCCGCCGCACGCGACTTGGATCGAGCC
>DATJYT010000423.1:0-2483 GCA_035499475.1 Xanthobacteraceae bacterium
CAGGCAGTTGATGCCAGCCATGGTGGCGATCAGCACCCACTTCTCCCACATCTCCTGCAAGATGGCAGTGCTCAGACGCGACTCGAAGTTTGCCCCGGACAGCACCGCCGCAACGGCTTCCACGCGGGACGAGACAGTGCCATCGCGCTCGCCGAACGACATCCCGTGGATATCGTTGAGGTGAAGGATGCGCCCCTCGGAATCAAGCGTCGTCGATATCACGCATTGACCGCCCAGCACGGCAGCGCTTCCGAAGCGCGTCACCAGATAGTCGATATGGGCCATGCCGTTGAGCAGCGGCAGGATCAGTGTTTGTGCTCCGACCGCCGGTGCGAAGGAATCCGCTGCTGAGACGAGATCATAGGCCTTGCAACTTAAAAGGATGAGATCGTACGGCGCGCGGATGGCGTCGGCGGTGACGGTCGGCGGCGACGGCCTGTCGATATCGCCGAAACGACTGCGAATGACGAGACCGGTTCTTGCGAGCTGCGCGCCGCGCTTTGGGCGCACCAGAAAGGTCACATCGCGGCCCGCTTGCAGCAGCCTGCCGCCGAAATATCCGCCGATTGCGCCGGCGCCGACCACGAGGATACGCATGACGGGCTCCCGTCGCGGGCCGTGTTGCGCCGCCTAGGCGTGATCCTGCTCGACGTCGATCAGCGTGCCGTCCGGATCAGCCAGTTGGACGCTGCCGTGGGGGCACTTTTTGAGAAGAGCCAACCGCGCCTCACCCTCCGAATCGAAGGGAATAGGCTTCGGCGCAAGCTGGATGTTGGTCTTGGTGACCATATCAACGTTGGCTTGAAACGCCTTCATGTCGGGGACGCGAAAGCCGATGTGGTCCATGCCCGGCTGCTCGATGCCGGCGCCGTTAAACGACGAAATCTTCCACGGCACGATCGCCATGGTCATGCGCCCGTCGGTCAGATGGAAGCCGCCTTCCTGCGACGGCAGGTTTCGCGCCTCGAGCTCGAACACGTCGGTGTAGAAATCGGCGAGCCGCTCGGCCTCGCGCGCGCGGATGGCGAAATGGCTGAACGTGGTTTCCTGCTTCCATTCGCCTTTGGCATAGACCTCGGCGCGGTTCTCGTGGCCGGGCTGCGACAGGTCGAAATAATTGCCGGCGGGATCATGCGCGCTGTAGCTCGCGAACGGGCGGTTGCCCGGACGCTTGACGATTTCGATGTCGGGATATTTCTTGGCGACCTTGGCGCGGACTTTCTCCAGATCTTCCACTTCGATGCCGAAATGATCGAGGCCGGCCTTGCGGCCGCCCCGCCGCGGGATGAGCGTCATGCCCACATAGCCGTCGCCGACCGAAATGGCGCCGATCTCGCGCGCCGTATCGCCCGAGGCCTTGAGGCCGAACATGGCCCGATAGAACATGCCGAGCAGCGTGTAATGATCGCTGGTAATGGCGAGATGGTTGAGCTTGCCGAACATGATGTCCCCAGGCGTTTTGCGGCGGTGAAATATCCAATTCAGGGCGCGATTGAACGCAAGAATGTAACGGCGCGCAAGGTCGCCATGACGCGCGGTCCCTGACCTCGCGCGCGGCACCCATGCGCGGACGGCATCAATCGACGATCGGCGTGAGGCCGGGGATGACGACCTTGTCAGCGGTGATGTCGGATTTGATGTCGCCGAGAGCCTTCATCTCCTTGATGACGTTTTGCATGCGCGAGCGTGACACTTGATTGGTGCGCGCGAAATAGTCGATCTTGCGCAGGTAATCGTAGCTGCGTTCCACCGGGTCGCGCGGCGACTTCATCTCCTTGACCATGATATCGATCGCTTCCTCGCGGTTGGAGGGATCGTTGAACCAGGCGATGCTCTTGTCGAGAACGCCAAGGAGCTTCACCACCGCGTCGCGGTGCTTTGCGGCAAACGCCAGCGATACGTCGGCTGCCGAGAACGGCATGTCGCCGGCGTAGTCCATGATCATGCCGATGTTATGAAAGCCGGCGTCCTCGGCGAAGAAGTTGACCGGCGGCGCCAGCATGGTGGCATCGACGGCGCCCGATTTCAGCGCCGCAAAGCGTCCGGCGGTATTGCCGACGACCGTCATGTCGTAATCGCCGTCGTGAAGGCCGTTGGCGCTCATGATCCGTTCGAGATAGACGCGGTTGATGTCGGCGAGGCCGCCGATGCAGATGGTCTTGCCCTTGAGGTCCTTCACCGTCGCGATGCCGGGCTTCGCCAGCATCTCGTAAGCCGAAACCTGGCCGATGATACGCAGCAGCGCGACCGGCGCGCCCTTTTCGACGGCATGGATCGGCTCGACCACGCCGACATCGGCGACGATATCGAGCGAACCCGCCGACAATTGCTGCACGAGCCCGGAGGCGCTTGGGACATAAACGACGTCGAGGTTGAGCCCGGCGTCTGCGAAGAAGCCCTTGCGGATGCCGATATACCAAGGCCAGCCCACCGCATTGGGCGCGCCGATCATTCCAGTGGCAATGCTCTCGGCTGCTTGGGCC
>DATJYT010000424.1:0-2913 GCA_035499475.1 Xanthobacteraceae bacterium
GGAGCTGATCGCCGCGGTGCTCGCCGCCGTCGCCAACGACTCGCGCGACCTCGTCTATCGCGACGATGCGATGACGAAGGTGATCAAGCTCGCGCAGCAGATCGCGGGCTCCGACGCCTCGGTCATGATCACCGGCGAATCCGGAACCGGCAAGGAAGTGCTGGCGCGCTACGTCCATTCCCGCTCGGCCCGCGCCAAGCGGCCGTTCATCTCCATCAACTGTGCGGCGATCCCGGAGCACCTTTTGGAATCGGAACTGTTCGGTCACGAAAAGGGCGCCTTCACCGGCGCGGTCGCGCGGCGCATCGGCAAGTTCGAGGAGGCGACCGGCGGCACGCTTTTGCTCGACGAAATCTCCGAGATGGACGTGCGGCTGCAATCGAAACTGTTGCGCGCGATCCAGGAGCGGGTGATCGACCGGGTCGGCGGCACCAAGCCGGTGCCGGTCGACATCCGCATCATCGCAACCTCGAACCGCAATCTTGCCGACGCCGTGCGC
Organism: Xanthobacteraceae bacterium; assembly: GCA_035499475.1. GTDB lineage: Bacteria > Pseudomonadota > Alphaproteobacteria > Rhizobiales > Xanthobacteraceae > BOG-931. The sequence goes on from DATJYT010000424.1 coordinate 500, forward strand.
GAAGGCACTTTCCGCGAGGACCTGCTGTTCCGGCTCAACGTCGTCAACCTGAAGATCCCGCCGCTGCGCGAGCGGCCGGCCGATATCATGGAGCTGGCGCAGCATTTTGCGAAGAAATACGCCGCCGCCAACGGCGTGGCGCTGCGCCCGATCTCGGCCGACGCCCGGCGCGTCCTCGCCGCCAACCGCTGGCAGGGTAACGTCCGCGAGCTCGAAAACACCGTGCACCGCGCGGTGCTGATGGCGCAGGGCGACGAGATCGGCCCCGATGCGATCCTGACGCCCGACGGCGACCGGCTCGATGTCGCAAAGACCCAGCCGGCCGTGGCGCACGCGACATTTGCGGCCGAACAGATCACACGCGCGCTGGTCGGACGCACGGTTGCCGATGTCGAGCGCGACCTGATCCTGGAGACGCTGAAACATTGCCTCGGCAACCGCACCCATGCCGCCAACATCCTCGGCATATCCATCCGCACCCTGCGCAACAAGCTGAACGAATATGCCGACACCGGCGTGCCGATCCCGCCGCCGGGCGCGGCCGAATATCAGCGCGCGGCGAATGCGGGGTAGGCCACGCTGAGTCATTACCGGGCTTGCGCGGCTTGCCCCGGGGCATCCAGGTCTTCCAACTCCCAGGCTGGAACCTGGATGGCCGGGGCCGTCGCCACGCCGAAGGAACGATGGCACTTGAGATCGCCCCGAATAAGGCCTCATGAAAAGCTCGGCGCGTCGGGATTGCGGAAGATGTGGATGGGATCGCCGGGCGTGAATTGGCGGCCGGTGAAGGCAACATAGGCGAAGAGCGCGAGATAGAGGATCGCGAGCGTGCCGATCGCGTAGAAAACCCATGTCGCAACGCGCTTCATCATGCGTTGCTTTTAGGGCGCATCGACGTAAAACGCCAGCCGGCGTCTCTGCAAGCACCCATGAACCGCGCCGGCGCTAAAATTGCCCACTTTGAATGTTGACGCTCCAACTCAAGGCGCAGTCCATTTAACGGCCGTTCACGAGGAGCAGGCGTTGACTTTTCGTTTCATCCGCACCTGGAGCGCACCATTGCAGAAGACAGCAAATCTTTCACCGTCGGAACCCCGCGACGTCGCCATTCAGGATTTGGCCAGATGACGATCAGCACGGTGACCGAGCGTCTCAAGGCGTTTCGGCGGACCAAACTCTACGATCTGTTCGCTGCCGCTCCTCTCATCGCCTGGTATGGGTTTTCCGCAGCGCAGATGCTGCCATCGCTGACTCAACAGATCGCGCTGGTGAAGCTGTTCGTCCAGACGGATCCGTCCGTGCTCCCGGCTACTCTCGTCCTTAGCACCATCTCTCAGGTCGGCACGCTGGCTTTCCTCCTGGTGTTGGTTGTGATGTTTGCGGTGCGTCGCATTCCGCAACGCGCCGCACCGGGGTTCTATCCACGCTTTGCTGCTGCGGCCGGCACCTTTCTCAGCGTCGGCTTCGTGCTGCTGCCGCCGCAAGAGCTTTCGCTTGCGCTTTATCTGACCTCGCTTCTCCTGATTATCGGCGGCACGGGTTTCGCAATCTCCGCGGTCATTGTTCTCGGACGTTCGATCAGCGTCCTGCCGGAGGCTCGGCGACTTGTGACCAGGGGGCCCTATGCCCTCGTCCGCCATCCACTTTATCTTGGCGAGATCGTCGCTCTCGCTGGAGTAGCGCTGCAATTCCTGCAGCCATGGGCGCTGTTGCTGCTGGGACTGGTATGCATATTCCAACTTCAGCGCATGAAATACGAGGAGCTGGTGCTAGCCCAGGTCTTTCCGGAATACGGAGACTACATGACGCGGACCGCCCGTCTGGTGCCGGGCGTATATTAGCGGTCCCATGTCACCGGCAGATTGAGCAGGCCGCGGAACGCCCAGCCCACGACCCTGACCGGCTCGTCGTTTACGATGCGCAGGTTTTTGAGGCGCGAAAAGACCGTGGGCAGCGCGACGTCGGCGATCATCGCGCGCGACGCCCAGGCACCGGCGCAAAAATGCGGGCCGGCCCCGAAAGCCACGCTCTTCGACGCATCGCGGCCGATGTCGAAACGGTCGGCATTCGGAAAATGCTTCTCGTCGCGGTTGGCGGAGCCGAACATCAGGAATACGCGCTCTTCCGGCTCGAAGGCGATGTCGCGGATGGTCCATGGCTTCGCCACACGCCGCGGCGACATGCCGATCGGCGAAATCCAGCGCGCATATTCCTCAAAGGCCTGCAGCCACGGTACTTCGCCGCCGCCCACCCTTTCGAGCTGGTCTGGATGACAAAGCAGCGCCCAGACCGTGCCGGCGATCGCATCGCGCGGCTCGTTCTGGCCGCCGGAGATCGCAAGCTTGATATTGGCGCGCACGCTCTCCATCGGCATGCCGCTTGCGAGCATCACGCCAAGCAGGCTCTGGTCGGGC
>DATJYT010000425.1:0-4300 GCA_035499475.1 Xanthobacteraceae bacterium
ACTGCCTGCCGAACCGTGTCGGCGACATCCTCGTCGGCGATCACCGCCTTGGGCATGCGTGCGAAGCGCGAGAACTCATCGACCATGCGCTTGATATCATCGACCTGGCGCACGATCGTCTCGGTACACTGTTCGAATACCGCCGGGTCGTCGGATATGGTCTTTCCGTATTTGCGGCGCAGCCGCTCCGCCGACAACTGGATCGGTGTCAGCGGGTTCTTGATCTCGTGCGCGATACGCCGGGCGATGTCGGCCCAGGCCGAGGAGCGCTGTGCGAGCACAAGCTCGGTAATGTCGTCGACGGTGATGACGTAGCCGTGGTCGGCGTCGGTGGTTTGCTCGCTGGTGACCCGCACCGAGTAATTGCGCTCCTGGCCGTCGCGCGTGATGGCAATCTGGCGTTGCACCAGCCGCTGGTTGCTGTTGCGCGACGCCTGCAAGATCTCGCCAAAATCCGGCGCGATCTCGACCAGCGGACGGCCGAGCGCGTCGGCTTCGGCGCGGTCGATCAGCCGCTCGGCTGATCGGTTGAGGATGGTAATGCGGCCCTCGGCGTCGACGCCGATGACCCCCGCGCTGGCGCCGGCCAGGACGGCTTCGGTAAATCGCCGCCGGCTGTCGATCAGGTCGCGGGCGCGCACGATGTCCTCATGCTGGGTGCGCAGTTCGTGCGTCATCTTGTTGAAGGTCTCGCCGAGTTGCGCAAGGTCGCCTTCGGAAGGGCGAACCGGCACGCGGATGTGAAGATTGCCCGTTGATACGACATTGGCGGCGCTGATCAGCCGCCGGATCGGCGCAACAAGGCGGTTGGCGAAATCAAGCCCGATCCAAGCCGAAGACAACAGGACGATCAGCGCAATCACCGCGAACATCAGCGCGAAGGCCACCTGAAAGCCGAAGCGTTGCGACTCGAGGGTGGCATATTCCCCGACGCTTTGCTGGGTATTGCGCAACTGCTGCACGACGCGGGGATCGAGGAGCCGCGCGACGTAAAGATACATGTTGTCGTAGCCGTGGAGCTTGACCACGGCAGCGACGTGATCGCCCTCCGGGATCAGGGCGGCTTGCGGGTCATTTTCGGTGATCTTTTCCAACAGTTCCTTGGACGGGAGCACGATCGTCTTGTCCATCGTCACGTCGGCACGGTCGACCGTACTGCCGTCGGAATTGATGATCAGGGCGGCCGATAGGCCGCGCCCGGTCGCCTGCGCTGTCAGAAACTGGCGAAAGCGCGCGCGGTCCTGGTCGAACAGCGGCTTGGCGCGGCCAACGTCGTAAGCCATGGACATGCACTCGCCGCGCATCGCCTGAAAGTGCTCGCTTACATAAGCATCGGCGACGATCAGCGATTGCTCGATCATGGCCCGCGTGCGTGTCGAGAAGAAACGGTCGAGACCGCGATCGAGGGTGGTCGAGGCAACGACCGCGACCAGAATGGTCGGCACGGCAGCGATGACGGCAAACAGGCTGACAATCTGCACGTGCAGTCGCGAACCAGCGCGGCCACGCCGGCGCGCCTGTACTGCGACCCAGACCTCCCGGCCGATGATCACGAGCAGGAGCAGTCCCGTCGCCAAGTTGCCCAGCAGGAGCTTTCGCACCACCGAGTCGACGGGGGGGATCGGGGTAAGCCCCGCCATAACCAGAAAAGTGGCGGTCGCCGAAAGCAATGCGATGACCACCGCGACTGCCCCGATTAGCCGGGAAGCCACCGGCATCGGAGTCGTCGCAGTCGGGTCGATTGAGGCGACCTGATCGACTGTCGTCATGGAAACTTCTTGGACGTTATGAAACGCGAGGCTATTGCCGAAAAGACGCGGTTTCGGGGATCCACCCTACATCCCCACTGATGCTTTTATACAACAATGTTGCCCAATTGCGACAATTCCTGGGCGTGCGGGGCCCACACTGGACCCCGCAAACGCGACTCAGAATGAGATGACGAATTCAGCGCTCGCGCCGGCGCGAACGCGCCCACTACCCACCACTGGTGCGATAGACCTGGATTTCCAGATCGCGGATCTTCTTGCGCAACGTATTGCGGTTGACGCCAAGGAGATCGGCGGCGCGAATCTGGTTGCCGCGGGTGGCCGCCAGCGCGGCCGAAAGGAGCGGCCCCTCCACCTCGCGCAGGATGCGGTGATAGAGGCCGGGCGGCGGCAGGCCTTCATCGAAGCCCGAGAAATACTGCGTAAGGTAGCGTTCGACGGCGATCGACAGGTTGTCGTCGGAGCGGGCGCTGTCGCCGGGCGCCGTCAAGGTCGGCTGCGAGAGTTCGGCGTCGATGACCGCAGTGGTGATGGTCTCCTGCGGATAGAGCGCGGCGAGACGCCTCGCCAGATTTTCGAGTTCGCGAACGTTGCCCGGCCAACGGTGACGCTTGAGGCGATCGAGCGCTGCCTGATCGATCTGCTTGGGCGGCAAACCTTCCCGCTCGACGATGGCGAAGAAATGCCGGATCAGATCGGGAATATCTTCGGTGCGTTCGCGCAGCGGCGGCAAGCGCAACGGCACCACGTTCAGCCGGAAGAACAAATCCTCGCGGAACAGCCCCTGCTGGATAAGCAGCCGCAAGTCCTTGTTGGTCGCGGCGATGATGCGAACGTCCGCCTTGATCGGCGTGCGGCCGCCGACGGTCGTGTATTCGCCTTGCTGGAGGACGCGCAGCAGACGGGTCTGCGCTTCCATGGGCATGTCGCCGATTTCGTCGAGGAACAGCGTGCCGCCTTCGGCCTGTTCGAAGCGGCCCGAACTTCGGGTATTGGCGCCCGTGAAGGCGCCCTTCTCGTGGCCGAACAATTCCGACTCGATGAGGTCGCGCGGGATGGCCGCCATGTTGATGGCGACGAACGGGCCGGTGCGCCGCTTGCCGTAGTCGTGGAGCGCGCGCGCCACCAGTTCCTTGCCGGTGCCGGACTCGCCCGAGATCATGACGGTCAGATCCGTCTGCATCAGCCGCGCCAGCACGCGATAGATTTCCTGCATGGCCGGCGACCGGCCGACCAACGGAATGGATTCGAAATCTTCCACCTTGGCGGGTTGGCGCGCGCGTTCCTTCGGTTCCGACAGCGCGCGTCCGACGATCGCAATCAGTTCCTTGAGGTCGAACGGCTTCGGCAGATATTCGTAGGCCCCACGCTCCGATGCGCGAATTGCCGTCATGAAGGTATTCTGCGCGCTCATGATCACGACCGGCAGGTCCGGCCGCGCTTTTTTGATGCGCGGCAAGAGATCGAACGCGCTCTCGTCGGGAAGCAGCACGTCGGTAATGATGAGGTCGCCGTCGCCCTGGCTTACCCAGCGCCAAAGCGTCGCGGCATTGCCGGTCGATCGAACCTCATAACCGGCGCGCGACAGCGCCTGGTTGAGCACAGTTCTGATCGCCGCATCGTCATCGGCAACGAGAATGCTTCCCGCGGGCATCAATGATCCCCTCGTGACTGAAGGCCGCCGTCAGGTTCGGCGTCCTGCCCCGTATAGACCGGCATAAGTACGCGGAAGATGGTTCGCCTCGGCTGCGACTCGCATTCGATGATGCCGCCGTGGTCGCCGACGATCTTGGCGACCAGCGCGAGGCCCAGTCCCGAGCCGGTCGGTTTGGTAGTGACGAACGGGTCGAACAGATGCGGCATCAGCTCATCGGGCACGCCAGGTCCGTTGTCCTTGACGCAGAATTCGAGCGGCAGCGAGATGCGCGTCTTGGCGCCCGGCAGCGATAAGCGCACGCCCGGCCGGAACGCCGTGGTCAGCGCGATTTCGCCGCCGCTTGTGTTTTCGCCGATCGCCTCGGCGGCGTTTTTGATCAGGTTCAAGAATACCTGAATGAGCTGATCGCGGTTGCCCAGGACGGGCGGCAGCGACGGATCATATTCGTCGACGAACTTGATGTGCCGGGCGACGCCCGATTGCGCCAGCCGCTTCACGTGATCGAGCACGACGTGGATGTTGATCGGCTCGCGCTCGACCGGTCGTTCGTCGCCGAACACCTCCATGCGATCGACGAGCTTGACGATACGGTCGGCCTCGTCGGTGATCAGGCGCGTCAATGTGCGGTCTTCGTCCTCGACCGATTGCTCGAGCAATTGGGCTGCGCCGCGGATACCCGACAGCGGGTTCTTGATTTCATGGGCAAGCATGGCGGCGAGCGCGATCACCGAGCGCGCCGCGCCGCGGTGGGTGAGCTGGCGGTCCATCTTGTCGGCGATGGTGCGCTCCTGAAGCATCACCACCACGTGGTCCGGCTGTTCCGGCAGCGGCGCGACATAAAGATCGACTAAGCGGTCGCCGGGATTGCGCGGCG
>DATJYT010000426.1:0-15089 GCA_035499475.1 Xanthobacteraceae bacterium
CAGATCCACAATAACGACGTCAACGATGACGAAATTATCGCCGCCGCCGTCAGCTTCGGCGCGACGCGCCTGCAACTGTGCCGGCAGGACATCGACGATCCGAAAAAGTCGCGCGACTACGGTGAGGCGCTCGGACGCGCGCTTCAGGCCGACGATCTCGCCGGCGTCTTCGTGCTGTCAGACGGTCTCAACGTCAACGGCAGCGAATTGGTGGCGGGCGTCAGCAAGGTCATCGGCGCCAACGTGCCGTTGACCGGCGGTCTCGCCGGCGACGGCGCGAGCTTCAAGGAAACCCTGGTCGGCGCCGACTGCGCGCCGCGCGCCCGCACCATCGCCGGATTGGGCTTGTACGGTTCCGCCATCCGCGTCGGTCACGGCAGCGCCGGCGGCTGGGATCTGTTCGGACCGCGCCGCCAGGTCACGCGCTCCGCCGGCAACGTTTTGTTCGAGCTCGATGGCGAGCCGGCGCTCGATCTCTACGAGCGTTATCTCGGCCCGGACGAGTCGAAGGGCCTGCCGAGCTCGGCGCTGTTGTTTCCGATCCAGGTCTACGACTTGCAAAAGCCCGATTCCGCGGTGGTGCGCACGGTGCTGGCGATCGATCGCGAAGCGCGCTCGATGACCTTTGCGGGCGACATACCGCAAGGTTGGACGGCGCAGCTCATGCGCGGCAACATGGATCGCCTCGCCGCAGGCGCGGCCGACGCCGCGCGCCAGGCGCGCAGCGGACTTGACGGCAACGACAACGACCAGCGTTTCTCGATTCTGGTGAGCTGCATCGGCCGCAGGCTGCTGATGGGACAGCGGACTGTCGAGGAGGTCGAGGCCGCGGGAGCGGAGCTCGGGCCGGAGACGTTGCGGCTCGGCTTCTACTCCTACGGCGAGATTTCGCCGCACGCCAGGTCCGGCCAGTGCGAGCTGCACAACCAAACCATGACGGTCACCACCTTGGCCGAGGTTGCCTGAGGCCATTCCGCCGGGGAAAGTGACCGTCGTGCACAAGCTTCTTGCCCAGCAGGTCGCCAAGGCGACCGACCAGTCCGGATCGGTCGATTTCGACAAGCTGTTCGGCCTCGTCACCGCGGCCTACGAGGAAGCGGACCGCGACCGCCGGCGCACCGACCGCTCGATGTCGCTGATGATCGAGGAACTCGACGGCGTTCAGCGCAATCTCGAGCAGACGGTTGTCGATCGCACCAAGGAGCTGCGGGCGCGCGATATGGAGCTGCAGGCGCAGAACATGCGCTTCGACGCCGCCATCTCGAACATGTCCCAAGGCTTGGTGATGTTCGATGCCGAGCTGCGCCTCGTGATCTGCAATCAGCGCTTCCTCTCGATGTACCGGCTCGAGAACGAGAACATCAAGCCTGGCGACACGCTGCAACACGTGCTCGAGCGGCGCGTCGCCAATGGTACGTTTTCGGGAAATCCGGCGCACTATATCGGCAATATTTGCTCCTCGGTCAGGGTTGGTGCGCCCAGCACCCAATTCGTCGAGCTCGACGACGGCCGCACCATCGCGATCGTTCGTCAGCCGATGACGGGCGGCGGCTGGGTGGCGACCCACGAAGACGTCACCGAGCGGCGCCAGGCCGAGATGAAAATCGCCCACATGGCGCGCCACGACGCGCTCACCGATCTGCCGAACCGCGTACTGCTGCGCGAGCGGCTCACCGACGCGCTCACCCATGTCGAGCGCGGGGAGCGCCTGGCCGTCCTTTACCTCGACCTCGATCAGTTCAAGAACGTCAACGATACGCTCGGCCACCCGACGGGCGACGAGCTGCTGCGCGTGGTGGCGGGACGGCTGCGCGGCTGCGTCGCCGACAACGATACGATTTCCCGTGTCGGCGGCGACGAGTTCTGCATCATCCAGGCGGATATTCGCGACGCGACCGACGCGGAGCGGCTGGCGCGGCGCATCGCCGAGGCGGTCCAGGCACCATGCGACATCCACGGCCATCTGGTCATGGTCGATACCAGCATCGGCATTGCGCTGGCGCCGGCCGACGGCATCGACGCCAACGAGCTGCTCAAGAATGCCGACATGGCGCTCTACGGCGCCAAGGCGGGCGGCCGCGGCGTCTATCGTTTCTTCGAGTCGAAGATGGACGCGCGCATGAAGGAGCGCCGCGCGCTCGAACTGGCGCTGCGCAAGGCCTTCGACAACGGGGAATTCGAGCTTTACTACCAGCCGGTCCTCAATCTCGACAAGAACGCGGTAAGTTGCTGCGAGGCGCTGCTGCGCTGGCATCATCCCGAACGCGGCACGATATCGCCGGTCGATTTCATCCCGGTCGCCGAAGACATCGGCTTGATCGTGCCGCTCGGCGAGTGGGTCATCCGGCAGGCTTGCGCGGACGCCGCGCGCTGGCCGGGCGAGATCGGCGTCGCGGTCAACCTGTCGCCGACCCAGCTGGTCAGCAGGGGATTGTTGCCGGCGGTGCTGAATGCGCTCGCGTCATCGCGCCTGCCGGCGCGTCGCCTGGAGCTTGAGATCACCGAGGCCGTGCTGATGCAGAACAGCGAAGTCACGCTGCGCACGCTGCACCAGCTTCGCGAGCTCGGCATCCGCATTTCCATGGACGATTTCGGCACCGGCTATTCGTCGCTGAGCTATCTGCGCAGCTTTCCTTTCGACAAGATCAAGATCGACCGCTGCTTCATCAGCGGCCTCGGCGACAGCACGGAGTCGGACGCGATCGTGCAGGCGGTCGCCGGCCTCGCCGACAGCCTGAGCATGACGACGACCGCCGAGGGCGTGGAGACGAGCGAGCAGCTTGATCTTGTCCGTCGGCTCGGCTGCACCGACGTGCAGGGATTTATCTACAGCCCGCCCATGCGCGCGCCCGACCTCGCCGAATTGCTCGGCAAGCAATCCGGGCGAAAAGTCGCGGCCGCCTGACCGCGCGCTCGCGGGGCTATTCCAGATTGGGTTCCAGCAGACGGCCGCCGTTCACCCCTTTGGCGCCGTGCGCGAGGTATTGCTCAATGGTTTTCGTCGCCGTGGCGCACGAGGCCTTGGCGCTCGCCCGGAGATTGCTGTGGGTCCACTCGTAACTGGTGTGGTGATCCACGGGGAACTCGATCAGGTCGATCTGCCCGAGCTCGTGGTTCGTTCCCTTGGTCCTGGCGCGGTTGCGATTGATGTCCTGAAGATGAAACTTGAACAGCTTGACGTCGTCTTCCGACGTCGTGCTGGCGAACAGCATGACGAGATTGTTCAACGCCTCGACCAGATTGTGATGGGGATGAATCTGATGCGTGTCGAGGATACGGCAGACCCAGATCTCGTCGAGATCGGGATGGTTCTGGAGGAGGTCCCAGAAACCCACCGTGTCGACGGTGGCGCCCTCCACATAGGTCGTGCCGTCGATGTTGACCGGCGAAAGAATGTAAGGCAGCCCGCTGCAGGCGCATAAAGTCTGCGCGCTGATCTTCGGATATTTCGCGTCCTTGTTGGAAAACAGCTGCAATTTCTGCGCATCGACGTTGAAGGCGTTGTGATAGAGCGTCGGCACGTCCGCCCTATCGAGCAGCGCCATGTCGAAATCCTTGAGCAGATTATAGCTCGGACCGAACCAGAGCTTGTTCTGCCCCGGCACCTCGCTCTTGTAGATCATGCTCATCAGGAAGCGGGCGGCGGGATTGGGCGCCAGCACCGAATTGAGCATCAGGTGGCAGAAGTCGCCGTAGCTCCAGCGGCTCGGCCGCAGATAATAATCGAGAATGTCCTGATAGCCCTTCTTGATCTCGCTCGGCACGACCAGGTTCGTGTACGATGTCGGATCGATCATGAAGCGGAAATAGGCGGAGATCACTTCCGGGATGTCCGGGACGAAGACCGTGGGGCACGGAAATTTGTCGTAGACCTTGTCGTCGCGGAAGAAGCCTTGCATCAGGTTCGAGACATATTGGAGCTTCTGCGCTCGATCCGGGCTGACGTGATAGAGGCAGCCGAGCCAGGCGCCGACGCAGCTCAGGCTCCAGACGTCGAAATTGATCTGGGGAAACCGCTCGAGCGCCTCGAGGACGCCGAGGCCGATGCCGACGGCCGGTCCGCCGCCGGCGAGCGTCAGCGCGCGCTTCTTGCCGTGGTGCGCCTCGTGATTTCGCGTGAGCATGGTTCGTCCTCCGGTATTCGGCAACAGACCAGGTTTGGCCGACTGGATTTGGCAGAACAAACTTGGCAGTCCAGACGCAGCAGACCAGACCCGGTATTGCGATTACGTTAGGCGAAGCTGTCCCTTGCAGAGTAGCATGCGGAAAGCCGGGGCGCTCGATATTCGCCGGGAATGAAGACAAGCAGAGTGACCGCGAAACTCCCATCCGCGACCTTCGACGACGCATTTCGCGCGCAACTCCGAGAGCTTTTGACCTGGCGTCGCGATGTGCGCCGCTTTCGATCGGACGCGCTTCCGTCTGGAACACTGGAACGCCTTATCGAATTGGCGTGCCTGGCGCCCTCGGTCGGCCTAAGCCAGCCGTGGCGCTTCGTGATCGTCGATGATCCCGGGCGCCGGCGCGCGGTGCTTGACGATTTCACATCCTGCAACGCCGAGGCGCTCAAATCGTACAAGGACGATCTGGCGGCACGATATGCCAAGCTCAAATTGGCGGGCCTTAAGGAAGCGCCCGGACACATGGCCATCTTCGCCGAGCCTGCAACCGAGGCCGGACATGGTCTCGGGCGCCGTACGATGCCGGAAATGGCCGAATACTCGGTTGTCGCGTCGATCCACACGATGTGGCTCGCGGCGCGCGCCGAGGGCATCGGGTTGGGCTGGGTATCGATCCTGACACCCGGCCGCATCAACAAGCTGCTGGACGTTCCAGCCACGTGGCGCCTCCTGGGCTACTTCTGCCTTGGCTATCCCCAGACCGACAGCGACACCCCGGAGCTCGAGCGCGCAGGCTGGGAAATGCGCCGAGCCACAACGAGTTTCGTTCTGCGCCGCTAAAGCACGCCAGGCTCGCCGAGCGGCAATGCGCCGTGCACGCCGCCTGCGCGCAGCAGCTAAGCTTTAGCGAGGCGCAGGTTTGTCGAAAGCGGGCGCAAAAATCTGCGGTGCGTGGGTGGCAGGAGATCGCCGAGGACTTCCACCTCGCAATCGAAGCGATAGGCGTCCGACCGGACAAACCACCACACGCTTCCGTCCCACTGGGCGATGAGGGGGCCGGGCTTGCGCCGGGCGAATTCCGGCTCGGCTCGGTCGGTCCACGTGATCCAGTAATATCCGGGGTCTCTCTTCGACATTGACACTCTCCTGTTGAAGTCATGGTCGCTTCCGCCTTTTGGCGTTGGTTCGCTCACGCGCCGCCGCATGGGCATGCCTGTAGATTTCAGGGGAATTGCGCAGCCGCCGCGATCACCTCTCCCCATTCGGGAAAGGCCCGCATGACGCAGAGTGCGATCAAGAGGCCGATCGTCGAAAGGTAGAAAATCGCGACTAGGTTGCGGTTATTGAGTTCGGCCCATATCCACGACCACCCGGACTCCGCCGTGGCCGGGCGGATCTCCAAGCGGGCTACTGGGACACGGATCTCGTCTCTCAAGGGCATGTCCGGTCTCCTGTTCCGTACAGCTTGGAGGATGGCAGGGGGCCGGGTGGGCCGCTTTGATGCGGTCTTGATTTTTCCTTGATACGGGCTTGTTTTCCCAAGGGCGGTTGCGGCTAATGTCGGCCGATAAGCCGTGGATTGGGGATGTGCCGGGGCACGGATCCGCGGATTTGGCTCAATTGTGCTATTTATTTTTGAAAGTTACGTGCTCGACCCAGGGCGGCGTGAACTTCGCCGCGGCGACTCGGTTGTGCCGGTCCAGCCGCAGGTATTCGACCTGCTCGAATATCTGATCCGCAATCGCGGCCGTGTTGTCAGCCGCGACGACATGCTGGAGGCGGTCTGGGGCGGCCGCATCGTCTCGGAATCGACCCTTGCCACCCGCATCAACGCCGCCCGCAGCGCGATCGGTGATGATGGCGACAGCCAACGGCTCATTCGCACCCTGCCGCGCAAGGGCATCCGCTTCGTCGGCGATGTGCGCGAGAGCCAGGAGGCGCCGCAACAAACGCGCGCGCCGAGCGGACCTTCGGCCACGGCCGGCGCAGCGCCGCCGCGCGCCGAAGCCGAGCGCCGTCATCTGACGGTGATGTCGTGCGATTTCGTCGGCCTGCGCGAACTGGCGACGCAGCTTGATCCCGAAGAGCTCGGCACCGTGCATGGCATCTGCCAGGCCTGCTGCGCCCAGGTCGCGAGCCGTTGGGACGGCGCGCTGATCCGCTTCGCCGACGATGCCGCCACCCTGCTTTTTTCGTACCCGCAAGCCCACGAGGACGATGCCGAGCGCGCCATCCGCGCCGGGCTTGATCTTCTCGAACGGGTGGCGCGGCTCGAGACCGGCCGCGGCAACGCCTTGTCGGCGCGCATCGGTGTTGCGACCGGGCTGGTGGTGATCGGCGGCTCGGGCGGCGAAGGCAATGTGATCGGCGAAGCGCCGACGGTCGCGGCGGCGCTTCGGCGCGGGGCAGGGCCCGGAATCTTGCTGACCGCGCCGAGCACGCAGAGCCTTCTCGGCAATCTGTTCGAATACGAAGCCTATACGCCGGCGCCGGTCGCCGGCATTTCAAGCCCGATGCCGGCTTGGCGCGTGGTCCGCCCGAGCGCGGTCGAGAGCCGTTTCGAGGCGTTGCGCAACAAGGGTCTCACTCCGTTTTTCGGACGCGAAGAGGAGATGGCGCTGCTGGCTCGCAAGTGGCGCGAGGCCAAGGCCGGCAAAGGCGGCGTGGTTTTGATTACGGGCGAGCCCGGCATCGGCAAGTCGCGCATCGTGTCGGAGCTGGAAAAGAATCTCGCCCAGAGCGAACAATATACGCGGATGCGCTACCAGTGCTCGCCGCACTATCGCGACAGCGCGCTGCACCCGATTATCGCGCAGTTCGAGCGAGCCGCCGTGCTCACGCCGGACGATCCGCCGGAACAGCGCCTCGACAAGTTGGAAGCGGCCATCGCCATCCCGGCGCCTCACCGCAAAACGGCGTTGCCGTTGCTTGCGGCGCTGCTCTCGATCCCCACCGCGGGCCGCTATCCGCCGCTGGCCATGAGTCCGATGCAGCAACGACGCCAGACGCTCGGCGTGCTGCTCGACGAGCTTGAAGCGCTGACCCGGCGGCGGCCGGTGCTGGTCGTATTCGAGGATGCCCATTGGGCGGACCCTACGTCATTGGAACTCCTCGACCTGATGATCGAGCGCATCCGCCGCCTGCCCGTGCTCGCCTTGATCACCGCGCGGCCGGAATTCGAAGCACCGTGGGCCGGCTTGCCCAATGCCAGCGCATTGCCGCTTGAGCGGCTTGGTCCCGATGAGGCGCAGGCGATCGTCGAGAAGCTTGCGGAAGGCCAGTTGCCGCCGGAAGTTTCCGAACAGATCATCGCCCGGACCGACGGCGTTCCGCTGTTCATTGAGGAACTGACCAAGGACGTGCTCGATACGCGGCTGCCACGCGACGGCCGGGCGCAGCAGTCGAACGGGTCCGGTTCGGTCCCGTCCATTCCATCGACGCTGGAGGATACGCTGCGGGCGCGCATCGACCGCCTCGGCCCAGCGAAGGACGTGGCCCAGGTCGGCGCCGCGATCGGCCGCAGCTTCACGGCCAAGCTGATCGCTGCCGCCACCGGACGGGACGCCGAGACGCTGGCGCCGGCGCTCGAACGGCTGGTCGAAGACAAGCTGGTGCTTCAACACGGCGCGCCGCCCGACGCCCGCTACACATTCAAGCACGCGCTGGTGCAGGATGCGGCCTACGAGAGCCTGCTGCGCAGCCAGCGCATCGCGCTGCACGCGCGCATTGCCGCCGTCATCGAAAGCGGGTTTCCCGAGATTGTCGAAAACGAGCCGGAGCTTCTGGCACAGCATTGCGCACGTGCCGACCTCGGCGACAAGGCGGTCGGCTACTGGCTCAAAGCGGGCCGGCGCGCCGTCGGCCGCTCCGCCAATATCGAGGCCATCAGCCACCTGCGCAACGGCTTGGAGCGGCTGAGCACCATCGCGCCGGAGCAGGAGCGCGCGCAGCTCGAGCTGCAATTGCAGCTCATACTCGGCCAGGCCTTGATAGCGGCGCGCGGCTATACGGCTCCCGAAACCAAGCGCGCTTTCGCGCGGGCCGAGGAGCTCGTCGAGAAGGCCGGCGACGTCGGGCAGCGCTACTCGACATTATACGGCGTTTTCGTCGGCCACCTGATCGGCGGCCAGATCGAGGCCGCCTCCGAGGCCATCGACCGCATCCACCTGCTCGCCAGCAGCGAGGAGGACGAGGCCTATCTGTGCCTGGTCTATCGGCTGCGCGGCAATCTTTCCTTCTTCCGCGGCGACCTGCACCGGGCGCTCGATGAATTGGAGAAAGCCGTGGCGCTTTACGGACCCGCGGTGCAGCAGCAGCTCGGACAGCACTTCGGCCCCGACACCGGCGCCGCGGCGCAAATTTTCCTCGCCATGACCGAGTGGCTCGCCGGCCTGCCGGAAAGCGCGCAGCGCACGGCGCAGAGCGCAATCGAGAACGCGCGCAAGCTCGGCAACGCGCTGACGCTTGGCCAGGTGCTCTCGCTCGCGGCGCAGCTTCACTACATGGCGCAGGATTACGATGCCATGCTGCGGCTCAGCAAAGAGGGCGCCGAAAGCTGCGACCGCGCCGGAATCCGTTATTTCGGTGCGATCTGCCGGCTCTATCAAATCTGGGCGCAGGCGTGGCGGTCGGAGCCAGGCGAATACATCAAGGAGTTCCGGAGCGCGCTCGCCGCTTACGAAGAGATGGGTTGCGGGCTGCAGCTCGGTTTTTTCCACGCCATGCTGGCGCAGCTCCTGCTGGCGGCGAAGCGCCCGGCGGAGGCGGCCAAAGAGGCCGACAGCGCATTGGCGAGAGTCATGGCCAACGGCGAGCGCTGGTGGGCGCCGGAGATCTATCGTGGGCTCGGTAACGCGCTGTTGACGTCGTCATCTCCTCCAGACGAGGTGGAAGCGGAGAACGCCTTCGAGCGCGCCGTCGAGGAAGCTCACCGTGCCGGCGCTCTGACGCTGGAGCTGCGCGCCGCCACAAGCCTCGCCGAGATCGCCTCGCACCGTGGCGACGCCGCGGACGCCCGCGCCGTGCTCGCCAAGATCGTCGCCGCGTTTGGTGAAGGCATCGACAGCGCCGAACTTCGCACCGCGAAGGCGCTATTGGACCGCAGGCCGAGCGCGTAAGCTAAGCTTCCACCCGCGCCCAGCCGTCCGGCGTCAGGCGCTCCTGCGGCAGGAAGCGGCTTTTGTAATCCATCTTGCGCGAGCCGCTGACCCAATAGCCGAGATAGACGTAAGCCAATCCCATGCGCCGCGCGCGGCTGATGTGGTCGAGCACCATGAGCGTGCCGAGCGAGCGGGCGGCTTCGTCAGGTTCGAAGAACGAATAGACCATCGACAGGCCGTCGCCGAGCACGTCGGTTAGCGCCACGGCGAGAAGCTCGCCTTGTCCGCTGCGGCCGCCGCCCTTGCCCAGCGCCGCGCGGCGGCGATATTCGATGATGCGGGTCTCGATGTGGCTGTCCTCGACCATCATGGCGTAGTCGAGCACGGTCATGTCGGCCATGCCGCCGTCGCGATGCCGGGAATCGAGATAGGCGCGGAAGATCGAATATTGCTCCGAGGTCGGTACCGCGATGCGCATCTCGCTGGCGATGTCGGCATTGCTCTTGAGGACGCGGCGCATGCCGCGCGTGGGCGTGAAATCGTCGACCACCACGCGGACCGAAACGCAGGAGCGGCAGCCGTCACAGGCCGGCCGGTAGGCGATAGATTGGCTGCGGCGGAAACCGCCGTGGGTCAGGATATTGTTAAGTTCGCCCGCGCGTTCGCCGACGAGGTGGGTGAAAACCTTGCGTTCCTCCTTGCCCACAAGGTACGGGCAAGGCGAGGGGGCGGTTAGGTAGAATTGCGGGGTGTCGCGCGAGTGCTGGGTCACGGGCGGTCTGGCATTGCGGCAGCCGGAAAGCCGGAATCCGGCAGCCGTCAAGCATCGCCCGAGAAGCGCCCGAGGTCAAAGGCGAAATCGGCGTTCAGTAACTTCCGCGAGCCCGCATCCAGGCCGCTTGTGGTGCGCTGTTGATGACGACCGTGCCGACCAGCACGTCATGGAGCAGCCGCTTGCGGGCGTTGAACAGGCCGACCAGGAGGATGAACGGCGACAGCATGGCGACGGTAACCCAGTAGACGACCGCGTGCCCGGCGCCGAGCAGGAAATAGGCCGGCGCACCATACCAAGTGCGCATTTCGATGCCCATCATCCGCATGCCGATGGTGGTCGAGGCGGGGCTGTCAAGCGTCAAGCCGTAGTAGAGCAGGGCCCAGACGATCGCCGCCGGCGACAGCAGATGGAACAGTAGCCAGCCGAGCCCGAGCGTCAGAAAGCCCAGCATCAGGATGAAGATGGACGCCATCGCCAGCGGCACGGCGATGATAAAGAGGTCGATGACAAAAGCGGCCACGCGCCTTGCCAGAACGCCCTCGAACAGTTCCGGCTCGGCGTAAGGGTCAAAGGCATGCGGCCTGATGTCGAACGCCGAGTCGCGCGGCGATGGTCCATAATCGGTCACGGGAGACCCCTGTGAGAACGCCTGCGCAAATGGGGAAATCCCGCCGCCAATGCAAGGGGGGAGAGACACGATGGTAACGCTCGCCGACGTTGAGGCTGCCCGGCGCGTCATCGCGGGTCACGTGCTGCCCACGCCGCTGCTGCCGGCGCCGCCGCTGTCGGCACTCACCGGCGCGGACGTCTTCGTCAAATACGAGAATATGCAGGTCACCAACTCGTTCAAGGAGCGCGGCGCCTGCGTCAAACTCGCCACGCTCGGTGATGACGAACGTCGCCGCGGCGTCATCGCCATGTCGGCCGGCAATCATGCCCAGGCAGTTGCCTATCACGCCCGCCGTCTTGGCATGCCCGCGACCATCGTGATGCCGGTGACGACGCCATTCGTGAAGGTGAAGGCGACGGAAGCGCTCGGCGCTACGGTGGTGCTCCACGGCGAAACGCTCGCCGAAGCGCAGGCGCGCGCCGAGGCGATCGCGGCGGAGCGCAACCTGGTCTGGGTCCATCCCTACGACGATCCGCACATCATCGCCGGTCAGGGAACCATCGCGCTCGAAATGCTTGAAGAGCAGCCCAACCTCGATGTCCTGGTCATCCCGATCGGCGGCGGCGGCCTCATCGCCGGCAACGCCATCGCGGCGCGCGCCAGCAACCCGGCGATCGAGATTGTAGGCGTCGAAGGTGCGCTCTATCCGTCGATGTGGAATGCGATTCATCGCGCCAACCTGCCGTGCGGCGGCGCCACGCTGGCCGAGGGTATTGCGGTGAAGAATGTCGGCAGGCTTACCCTGCCGATCGTGCGCGAACTCGTCAGCGACATCATCCTGGTCGAGGAGCCGCTGATCGAGCGCGCCGTCAACGCCTTCCTCACCCTCGAAAAGGCGATGGCGGAGGGGGCCGGCGCCGCGGGGCTCGCAGCCATGCTGGCGCAGCCGGAACGCTTCGTCGGCCGCAAGGTCGGGCTCATTCTCTGCGGCGGCAATATCGATCCGCGCATTCTTGCCTCGGTCATGGTGCGTGAGTTGGAGCGCGCCGAGCGCATCGTGTCGTTCCGCCTCACCATCCCGGATCGTCCCGGAATTTTAGGCCAGATCGCGAGCCGGTTGGGCGCGCTCGGCGCCAATATTCTCGCCGTCGACCATCACCGCCTGTTCCTCGACGTGCCGGCCAAGGGCGCCAAGCTCGACGTCACCATGGAGACACGGGATGGCGCGCATGCCGAAGAGATTTTCGGCGCGCTGACGGCCGACGGCTATCGCCCCGTGCGCGTGGAAACCGGCGCAGCGCTGGAGTGAACGGCGCCGCCGCGGCCGACAGGTATTGGACCTCTCGCTGTCATCTAACTGTCATCGAAGCGTCCCTAGTCTGCCCCCCTAAATCGGGGAGCGTGGAATGGGCCAACTCACTGCGACAGACTTTCAGGCATATCCGGACAGCGTCAGTGACGAGGAGGCCATTACCCCCGGCCCGCTCGCGCTTTACGCCGTTTCCCTCGACCAGATTCTCCCGACGCAGATGAACGAGGGACTGACCGAGGTCGGCAAAAAGGCCGCCGGCTTCGACCTCCTGCAGCCATCGCAGCTTCAATCCAACCTGCTGACCGATATCGAGCCGGTCGTCATCGGTCCCGACGGCAATCTCTATCTTCTCGACGGCCACCACACCTTCACCGCGCTGTCCGATTCAATCTACGGAGCGAGCGACCCGACGGTCTATGTCGATGTCGTCGCCAACTATTCGAGTCTGACCGAGTCGCAGTTTCTCGCGATGATGCAGGCCAACAACCTGCTGCTGCCCCTCAACGACGGCGTGCCGCAAACTGTCGACGATGCAACCGGCGCCCCCATCCCGGCGAGTTTGACCGCGCTGACGAGCGATCCCTATCGCGGTCTTGAATACAGCATCCTCAAGAACAAGAGTTCGAAGCTCTTCACCACCACGTCGAACATCACCGGCGCGGTCGGCGCCGCGACGCCCGGTCTCGACAAGATGACCGGCTTCTACTCCGATTTCCTTGAAGCCGCGGCCTATCGGGACGCCCATGGCGGCCTCGGTCTGCCTTATCTGTCGCCGGGCGATATCGCGCTTGCGACCAGATGGAATCTCACCGCTTCGAGCACGACGACGCTGCCCAACGTCACCGGTACTGTCACTGCCGCGCAGTTGCCCGGCTTCATCCTGAGCCAGAACTTGGTCGAGGGCAGCGGATCGGCCGCGAATACGGTCTTTTTTGCGTCCGGCGGCATCAGCAACGCGACCTTGGCGAGCGGCGCGCTCGCCGGCGACGGCACTTTCACCGGCATCACCGAGATCAATGCCGGCACGGTGTCCCATCCGATCATCATCGGCACGCCGAATGTCGGCTTCATCATGCAGCTCGGCGCCGACAACAAATTCACGGTGACGTTGACCGGCACCAACACCTATACGGGCGGCACTTCGATCCTCGCCGGCACCTTGATCGTCGCCAGCGACAGCGCGCTCGGCGCGGCGGCGACCGGCGGCGCGATCGATCCGGCCAACGTCAAAACCAGCGTCCAAGCCGACAACGGCGTCATCTTCAACAGCCTCAGCGAGGGCGCCGGCACCCTGCAGCTCGGCACGACCTCAGGCGGCGGCAGCGCGCCTTTTTCACTCAACCGCCCCATCGCCGTCGGCGGCGAAGTGGCGATTCTCAATGTCAACGGATACGTCGTCACCTTGAACGGCCCGCTGGTCTCGCTCGGTGTCGATGGTGACGGCATCGGCAACGCCACCGGCTTCTCCGATTTCACCGTGGACGACAACTCGTCCAACAAGGGCGTGTTGATCCTGTCTACGCCCAGTCCCGATTTCTTCGGCAATCTGATCATCGGCGACAACAACAAGCCGACGGTCCGCGTCACCAGCGACGCGGCGATGGGGAACACCACGGGTTCGCCCATTGAGATCGGCCAGGTCGTCCTCAACGGCGGCACGTTCCAGGCCGGGGCGTCGTTCAGCTCGGTGCGCACGGTTTCGGTGCAAAGCAAGAGCACATTCGATACCGCGGGCTATGCAACGGCCTTTGCCGGGGCGCTGTCCGACATTCAACGTAACCTGACCATCACCAACTCGAATCTGTCGGGTACCGGCGCCGGTGCGGTGACGTTCGGCGTGTTCGAGATCGGCAGCGCTCTTGAGCTGACCTTGAGCAAGGGCTCGGGCACCTCGACCAGCGTGACCTTCAGCAACGGCATTGTGCAGTCGGCGGCAAGCGACCAGCTTCTGCTCGCGGGGCTCGGCTCCTCCACCACGATTTTCACGGGCGCCGCGAGCGCGCCGACCCTGACCAACGGCATCGCCGCTCCCTGGCTCGTCATCGACAGCGGCGCTTCGAGCAATCCCTACGACTTCGCGACCTACACGGCGGGCGGCGGATTTGCAGCGTTCTCATCCTATGTGTCGAGCATCGCCGCAGCGACCGGCGCCAGCGTTGTCAGGCAGACCGCCAGTGCCTCGCTTTCCGCCGCCGCACAGGCCTATGCGCTCAACATCCAGAAGTCGGTCAGCATCACCGTCGGCACCGGAAACACGCTGACGCTCGGCGACGGCAATGAAGCCGGGCTTATCCTGAACGGCGGCTCGGGGTCCGGGCTGAGCGGCGGCAGCTTGGCCTTCGGCACCGCCGAGGCTTACATCACCATCAACGGCAGCAGCGCCATCTCGTCGGCGATCAGCGGCTCCGGCGGGCTCAATCTCGCCGGAACCGGCACGTTGACGCTGAGCGCGGTCAGCAGCGAGACCGGCCTCGTCACCGTCAATTCCGGCAGCATGGTCCTGTCGGCGGTTAACGTCTTCGCCGCCGACACGCAGGGTCTGCTGCTGCAAGACACCAAAAACCTTGCCGTCGCCAACCTCACCCTCAACAGCAGCAATCAATTCGCGACGCTCGACAGCGCCGGCAATAACAGCACGATCACGATCAGCAATGGCTCGATCCTGACTGTCGGCGACAGCAACAATCTGTCGTCGACGATTTCGAGCACGATCAGCGACTCCACGGCGACGGCCGGTGCGATCACCAAGGACGGCGCGGGACTGCTCGACCTGTCCGGAGGCACGGTGTCGCTCGCAGCCGGAAGCTCGATCGCCGTTACGGGCGGCGCACTGCGGGTCGCGACCGGGGCGCTGACCGGAACCGCGACCGCCGGCAGCGCTCCCAATTTCGTGCTCAGCAACGGCGCCGATCTGCAATTCGCACAGAGCGGCGGCGGCCAATATGCCGGCACGATTTCCGGCGCCGGCATGCTTCATCTCATCGGCGGCACGCTGCAGCTCACCGGCACCAACAGCTATTCGGGCGGCACGATCGTCGAGACCGGCTCGACCCTCGACGTGACGACTGCGGATCTGCCGACCATCAACGAGAACATCACCGATGCCGGCGGCCTCATCGTGTTCGATCAGGATAACAGCGGCGTCTTCACCGGCTTCATCAGCGATGGCCGG
>DATJYT010000427.1:0-2179 GCA_035499475.1 Xanthobacteraceae bacterium
CGGTCGGGTCGGCGCTCGCGTTGCAGGACCAGGGCCGCTACGCGATCTCGATGCTCGGCGACGGCGACTTCTGCATGGGCGCGACCGCGATCTGGAGCGCCGTGCATCATCGCATTCCGTTGCTGATCCTGGTGAATAACAACCGCTCCTACTTCAACGACGAGCTGCACCAGGAGAACGTCGCCAAGACCCGCGGGCGCGAAGTCAAGAACCGCTGGATCGGCTTGCGGCTCGAAGATCCGATGCCCAACATCGCCAAGCTCGCCGAAGCGCAGGGTGCAGTCGGCATTGGGCCGGTGACAAAGGCCGAAGACGTGAAGGATGCCATCGCCAAGGGTGTCGACGTGCTCAAGAAAGGCGGCGTCTGCGTCATCGATCTTCATGTCGACCCGCCCGCCGAGCGGCAGGCGAGCCACGCACTTGGTCATCGCGCGACGGGGGACTAGGCGCTGTCCTGGCTCCTCTTCGCGTTTTCCGGCCCGGTGCTCTGGGCCATCTCGGTGCATCTCGACAAGTATCTGGTCGAACGCTTCTTCAAGGAGAGCAACGTCGCCGTGCTGCTCCTGTTCACGGCGTTCATCGGCCTGCTGCTGCTGCCGTTCATCTGGATCTACGAGCCGGGCGTGACCAGCCCCGGCCTCGGCAGCATCGCGTTGATCATGCTGTCCGGCATCTTCTACATGACCGCGATGTTGTTTTATCTGCGCGCCTTGCAATCGGAGGAGGCGTCGGTGGTGGCGCCGTTCTTTCAGGCCGGACCGCTGTTTGGCTACGTGCTGGCCTATCTGGTGCTGGGGGAGGTGCTGTCCGCGCGCCAGATGGCCGGCGGTGCGATGATCGTCGTCGGCGCGCTGATCGTTTCGCTGCGGTTCGGCCAGAGCATGAAAATGTTCAAGGCGCGATTGGCGGCGCTGATGCTGTCTTGCGGTTTCATCATGGCGCTCAGCAGCTTGATCTTCAAGATATTCGCGCTTCGGGTTGAGTTTTGGACCACGACATTCTGGATGTTCGTCGGTGAAGCCCTTTTCGGTGCGGCGCTGCTCTTGATCCCCGCCTATCGCCGGGAATTCGTGGCGCTGCTGCGCGTCAACACGGCGGCGCTGCTGTCGATCAACGGCTCGAACGAATTGATCAATCTCGGCGGCGGGCTCGGCAATCGCTATGCGCTGACGCTGGCGCCGTTGAGCCTCGTGCAGGCGATCGGCAGCACGACGACGCTGTTCGTGTTTCTGTTCGGCATTGTGCTCAGCATCTTTGTCCCGCGCCTCGGCCGCGAGAACCTTTCGGCAGGGGAGCTGGTCCAGAAGGGAATGGCGGCCGTCTTCGTCGCCGTCGGTGTCGCGCTGGTGACCCGGTGACAGCGGCAGCCATTGAAGGGAAATCACATGAGTGGAAGCGACGAGGGGCATTATCGGATACGCGAGACCTCCGAGGTTTATGCCGGCTGGACCAACCTTCTTGTCGCCACCGTTCAATTACCGGACGGACGAACGATCAAGCGCGAGATCGAGGACCACGGGGAAGCCATCTGCGTCCTGCCTTACCATCCGGGGCGCAAGACGGCCGTGCTGGTCCGTCAGCCGCGCACGCCAGTGCTGTTTGCAGCCCGGCAGGCGCACACGCTGGAAGCCATCGCCGGCGTCATCGAAGAGGAGGACCCGCGCGCCTGCGCCCATCGCGAGGCCATGGAAGAGGCGAAGCTCAAGCTCGAAGCGTTGGAGCACGTGTTCACGGCGTGGACCATGCCGGGCATTTCCACCGAGCGGATGTATTTCTATCTGGCGCAGTATTCGGGGCCGGCGCGGCCGGAAATCAAGGGCGGCGTCGATGACGATGAGGACACCGTCGCGCTTGAAATAAGCCTGGCGGAACTCGCTCGGATGGCAGATGCGAACGAACTCCCCGATGCCAAGACGCTCGTGCTGTTGCAAACGCTGCGGTTGCGCCGAGCTGAATTGTTTCGGTGATCAGCCAAAACGGCTCAGGCGGAAACGCGAGATATCGTGCGCAGTCGATCCCGTCGTTGCAAGATCGGCGACGATCTCGCCGATCACGGGCGAAAACTTGAAGCCGTGCCCGCAACACGGCGATGCGATGACGACGTGGGAAAACTCCGGCATCCGGTCAATGATGAATGTCTCATCGGGCGTCATGGTGTAGAGGCAGGTCTGCGCATCGA
>DATJYT010000428.1:0-3381 GCA_035499475.1 Xanthobacteraceae bacterium
CGTCGTCGAGACCGACACGGTGCCAAAGACCTATGTGGGCCCTGGCAACAAGCGGCTGCGGCTGCCTGACGGCGGCACCGAGCCGATCGGCAACCGCATCATCGAAATTCCCGAGGACGAAAACGTCGTGCTCAACCGCGATCCGCGCCTGGGCTTTGTCGCCTTTGTGCCCAAAGGCAGTATCGCCAAGGGCGAAGCGCTGGTGACGAAAGGCGGCGACGGCAAAACGCTGCCATGCGCCATCTGCCACGGCCAGACATTGAAGGGCCTCGGCGATGTGCCGCCGATTGCAGGGCGTCAGGCCAATTACATCGTGCGCCAGCTTTTTATGATCCAGGACGGCTCGCGCTCCGGACCCTCGGCGGCGCTGATGAAGCAGGTCGTGGAAAACCTCACCATCGACGACATGCTGGATATTGCCGCCTACACGGCGTCGCGCGAACCGTAATCGTCACTCCGGCGGCGTGCCGTTGGCGGCCAGGACCTCGCCGGCCAGATAGAGCGAGCCGGTGATGAGGATGCGCGGCGCGGGCTCAAGATCGAGCTTGCCGGCGACCATGAGCGCGCTTTGGATCGTGTCGCGCGACAGCGACGGAATTCCAATCGCGGATGCCACTTCGGCGAGCGCCGGCGCCGGCACCGCCTTGTCCTGGTGGATCGGCACCGCAATCACGCGGCGCGCCAGCCCGGCGAAATTCTTCAAGAATCCGGCATTGTCTTTCGTCGCCAGCATGCCGACGACCAGCACCAGCGGACGCGGCACGCGCTCTTCCAGCGCCGCCAGCGCGTCGGCGACGGCGCGGCCGCCATCGGCATTGTGACCGCCGTCGAGCCAGAGCTCGCTCTCGGGCGGAATCAACGACACCAGGCGGCCGTGCGAGAGCCGCTGCATGCGGGCGGGCCAATCGACCCGGCTCATGCCGGCTTCGAAAGCGGCGACCGGCAATTTCAACCCGCTCGCACGCAACGCCGCAATCGCCGCGCCCGCGTTCTCATACTGATGGCTGCCGTAGAGTTTCGGCGCCGGCAGATCGAGGAGGCCGTCATTATCCTGGTAGACGAGCCGGCCGCGCTCTTCGGTCGTGGTCCAATCCTCGCCCGCGATCTTGAGCGGAGCGCGCATGCGGGCGGCCTGACGCTCGATGACTGCCAGCGCCTCGCGGGTCTGGCCCGAAATCACCGCGGGCACGCCTGTCTTGAGAATACCGGCCTTCTCGCCGGCGATGGCCGCGATGGTGTCGCCGAGAAAATCCCGGTGATCGAGGGACACACGCGTGATTACGCTGGCGAGTGGCTTCTCGACCACATTGGTGGCGTCGAGCCGGCCGCCGAGGCCGACTTCGAGAAGAAGAACGTCGGCCGGATGGCGCGAGAACAGGAGAAATGCCGCGGCGGTTTCGATCTCGAAGACCGTGATCTCAGCGTCGCCGTTCTTGGCTTCGCATTCGGAGAGAGCGGCGGCGAGTTCTGCATCGCCGACGAATTTGCCGCCGCCGGGCCGGCCGATGCGGAAACGCTCGTTGAGATGAACCAGATTGGGCGAAGTGTAGACGTGCACGCGCTTGTCCGCCGCTTCAAGGATCGCGCGCATGAAGGCGATGGTCGAGCCCTTGCCGTTGGTGCCGGCCACATGAATGACCGGCGGCAGGCGGCGTTCCGGATGATCGAGCGCGGCGAGAAGGCGCTCGATACGGCCGAGCGAAAGATCGATTCGTTTGGGATGCAGCGCCAGCAATCGCGCCAGGATAGCGTCAACATTTGACGCGCCGGGGAGCCGGGCGCTCACGCCGGCGCCGTTGCAGGCGCCGGCAGGCGCGCTTGCGGCGCGACGGCCGGCGACTTGGTGAAAAGCCGGCACAGCTTGGCGATGGTTGCGCGCAATTCGTGGCGATGGATCACCATATCGATCATGCCGTGGTCGCGCAGGTACTCGGCTTTCTGAAAACCGTCGGGAAGCTTCTCGCGGATCGTCTGCTCGATGACGCGCGGGCCGGCGAAGCCGATCAGAGCGCCGGGCTCGGCGATATGCACGTCGCCGAGCATCGCATAGGACGCCGTGACGCCGCCGGTCGTCGGATTGGTCAGCACCACGATATAGGGCTTGCGCGCCTCGCGCAGCCGCTGCACCGCAATCGTGGTGCGCGGCATCTGCATCAGCGACAGGATACCTTCCTGCATGCGAGCGCCGCCGGACGCGGCAAACAGGACGAACGGGCAGCCTTTCTCCACCGCGGTGTCGAGACCCTTGATGACGGCCTCGCCGGCCGCCATGCCGAGCGAGCCGCCCATGAAATCGAAATCCTGCACCGCAATGACGGTAGCGAGGCCTTCGAGGCGGCCGAAGCCGAGCTTCACCGCGTCATTGAGTCCGGTCTTGCTGCGCGCGTCCTTCAGCCGATCGATATAGCGGCGCTCATCGCGAAACTTCAACGGATCGACGGGCACTTCCGGCACGGCAATATCGAACCAGGTCGCATTGTCGAACATCGACTTGAGCCGCGCACCGGCGCTCATGCGCATGTGATAGTTGGAGCCCGGAATAACGAACTGGTTGGCCTCGACGTCCTTGTAGAAGACAAGCTGGCCGGTCTCCGGACATTTGATCCAGAGGTTCTCCGGCACCTCGCGGCGCAGGATGCTGCGGATCTTCGGCCGCACCACGTTGGAAATCCAGTTCATGACATTCGCTCACATCGCCGCGATGATTCCGGCATCCGGATCGTTGCGACACTCATACTATCAATTGTAGCACTATTCGGGCGACCAAGAACGACCATGTAATGTCAGCACGTTACCCGATCAAGGCGCTGCAAATCGGCGGAGCCATGTGGATGAAACCACCCTCGGCAGGAATCCCATGATGGCGCCAAGGATCGTGGTCATCGGCCTCGGCGCGACCGGCAGTGCCGCGCTCCATCATCTGGCACGCCGCGGCGTCCATGCGATCGGTGTCGAGCAATTCGACATCGGGCATGATCGTGGCTCGTCGCACGGACCGACACGCATCTTTCGCTTGGCGCATTTTGAAAATCCCTCCTACGTCGCGTTGATGCGTCGCGCCCACGTGCTCTGGCGCGAACTGGAGACCTCCACGAATTTGAAGCTTCTGCACACGACAGGGATTGTCGAGATCGGCCCGGCGCAGAGCGGTCTAGTTCGCGGAACAATCACGGCGTCGCGCGACCACAATCTGCGGTACGAAACGATGGATGCCGCAACACTGATGCGGCACTATCCGATCTATCGCATGCCGGACGATTTCATTGCCGTTTGGCAACAAGACGGCGGATTTATCGAAGCGGAAGCGGCAATTGCGGCCCAACTTCGCCTGTCGACGGATGCCGGCGCGCAGGTTCGCACCAACGAAAAAGTACTGGCTGT
>DATJYT010000429.1:0-5684 GCA_035499475.1 Xanthobacteraceae bacterium
AGATGGCGATCCTAGTTTGCAGATTGTCGCATTCTTTGCACATGGCGCAAGCATCCGTGCGAATGTCCAGCCTAACACTTTACTGCGGGCCAGTGAGCCGACATCGAAAAGATTTTTGGACTAGGCCGGTACGCGCCAAAACCGGACTCACGGGGCTATGCACATGCGTCGTGCATAGCCTATCGCTGTGATCTGCTTTCAAGCAGCCGGTCGCGGACCTCCTCCGATACAAAGCGCTCCGCCCGCTGCCATGCCTCGTCATTGTCGCCGCGGAAACTGAAGAACTTCCGGAACACGACGCGCTGGGATGTTGTATCGATGGCAACAGTCTGCGCCAACTGCACCAGCGTGCTCATCTTGTGAAGGCCGCCGATGATCAGGATCTGCGCGCCGGCCTGTGACGCCGCGCGCAGCCGATCGCGCAATGCCGGTCCGTCGGTCGGACAATTTGGTCCGCAGGAGGACGGCACGAGCTCAAAACGGTGGTCTGCCGTGACATCGTCCCGCAGCGCGGTCATGAAAGCCCGCAATCGCTTTTCATGCACGGCCGTCTGATCGGTGGGCTCGTTCGACGTGTCTCTATATTTGAAATCGTCGACGGAGACGGCCAAGGCGTCGGCGGCGTTCGCAACTGAGATGAGGCCGAATCCCAAGAACAGACCGGTGAACAGGCCGGCTTTGGCAAGAGCGTGCACGAGGGAGGCGTGGCGCATGGCGATGACTCAATCTCCCCCTGCTGAGGTCATCTTAGAAGATCGATTCTTTCCGCCTCCTGTCGAAGAAATTAATCCTTGGTAACGCTACGCGGCCGCCCGTGGCAGCGCAGCGCTAATGTCTGCAGTGGGTCAAAACCAGAATAACTCGCGCTGAGCATAACAAGTCTGCCTTACCCCAAACAGCCGACATAAGAGCTGACATTGCGCGACGTCTAGGTCGGGCCGACACTGTTGAAAAGTCGAAAATAGTACCAGCGCAAAAATCTCGCTGAAATCAGCTCGGGGCGAACTTCGACATCGTAGAGCGATCCGGCGTAAATTGACGTGGTCCCCCGTGTCTAACGGCGTCGAGCGCACCGGTAGCCCTTAGAAAATAGGCATGCCCGCCGCATAGGACTCTTTTAACAAAATCAGCGAGAAGTGGACATTACAGTCAGCCTCGATGGAACAAGACAGCATAAGGGCTGCGTGTTACGCCTTCACCCGTCGCATCGTCATAGAATGTCGGAACCGTGATGCCGGATGAGTGTTGATCGCAACCTGCGCAATCTTACCGGTCGCGAGCTTGTAAGTGCGCTGCACTTCGAGCGCCGTAGTTCCGGTTTTTGCCTTGAGGCCGCTCGCTAGCACCGGTGAGACCAGCGCGGCGGCTATCTCCTGGTGCACTTCGACGATGCTTTGGCCGAAGAGGTCCTCGATGAGATGGAAGATCGGCCCACGGTGGCGCTGCAGCAGCCGGCCAACCGCTGCAAATTCCCGGTTGATATAGACCTCGGTCCAACACACTGGCCACTCACCGCCCTCGGTGTGCCGGAAGCCGCGTACTGCGAGCCACTGCTCGCCGCTCGCGATTCCTGTCCGCGCCGAGAGTTTTTCATCGATCTCAATCATCTCGACGGTGTCGATCGCAAAGCGGACGCCGGTCGCGAACGCCACAAGGTCGTTAATAGACATCACCTCGTGCACAAAGGAATCGGCCGGGCGCGGCGGCACAACCGTGGTACCGGCACCTTGGCGCGAGGACACCAGGCTATCCTCACGCAGCCGTCGCAAAGCCTCGCGCACGGTGTAACGGCTGACCGAGAACCGATCACAGAGCTCCTCCTCGGTTGGCAATTGCGAACCGACGGGATAGACGCCGCTGACGATCTCGTCCTTTAATGCGCGAACGACCTGGAGGTAGAGCGGATCGTCGGATTTGACATTGGCGTGCGCAGACGGCCTCGCCTTCCGCGAGGCGGTGCGGCGCGGTCTGGTGTCAGTCTTCGATGCCATGGCCTCTCTTGGCGATCAGCGCGGTTCGCTCGAAGCTCATGAACTGGGTGCCGTCCCCCTTTTTGCCAATCGTGCGAACGGTGACGAGGCCTTGCCACGGCCTTGACGCCGATTCGCGCTTCGCCAGCACCTCCGATTCGGCATAGATGGTGTCGCCGACGAATACCGGCGCGGTCAGCTTGATGTCGTTCCAGCCGAGATTGCCGATGGCCTTCTGACTGATGTCGCTTACGCTCATGCCGACCACCATCGACAGGGTCAGGCAGCTATTGACCAGCGGCCGCTTGAATTCCGACTTCGCCGCATATTCCCTGTCGAAATGCAGCGGATGCGTGTTCATCGTGATCAGCGTGAACCAGGTGTTGTCGCTTTCGGTGATGGTGCGGCCCGGCCGGTGCTCGTAGACGTCGCCGACAGTGAAGTCGTCGTAATAGCGGCCAAAGCTTTCACGGTAGCGTTGGGGACCGATCTTGTCGTGGCCTTGCATCGCCCTACTCCGGGATAGACTTCAAAATGGATGCCGTATGTTCGCCGAGCGCGGGCTCGCGCAACACCGGTTCGGCAGGTTCATTGCGGAAGCGAATCGGCGGGCCAACGTGGCGCCGGCCAGCCTCGTCGCGGCGGATCATGCCGCGCGTCACCAGATTCGGATGCGCGACGGCTTCGGGCAGCGTGTTGACGCAGCCGTAGCACACATCGAGCTTCGACAGATCATCCTGCCACTCGGCCAGCGTCTTCTTGCGGAATTCGGCGGCCAGGAAATCCATCACAGGCTGCTGATGCGGCCCGGGTCCACGCAGGCAGAGCTCCGCGAGTTCGAGACGGCCAAAGGCGCCGAGCAGATTACGGATGAATTTTGGCTCCTGGCCTGCCAGAACGAGATGCCGTCCGTCGCGGGTTTCATAGGGACGGTAGAAAGCAGCACCGCCGGTGGTGCGCTCATGCACGGCGATCGGCTGGCGATCCTCGGCGAAGGTCGGCCCCAATATATTGAGCATGCCGCCGACGGTGACATCGTGCATGCTTATATCGATGAAATCGCCGTCGCCTGTCTTTTCACGCCGCAGCAGTGCCATCAGCACGCCCGACAATCCCTGCAGTCCCGCCAGCACATCGGCGGCGGCAATGCCAGAAATCGCCGGCTTGCCGTCGTTGCCGAGCGTCATGCTCACGAGTCCGGCCTCGGCCTCTAGCGCGAGATCATGCGCGGGACGGCCGCGCCATTCGCTCTCCTGTCCGAACGCACTGATGGAGCAATAGACAATGCCGGGATTGCGCGCGCGGACCGCTTCATAGCCGACGCCGAGGCGATCGACGGCGCCGGGCCGGAAGGATTCGACGAACACGTCGGCGGTTTCGCAAAGACGCAGCAGGGCTTCGCGCTGCGAGGCGTCCTTGAGATCAACAACGACGCTCTTCTTACCGCGATTGAGAGTGCGGAAGAACACCGTGCTCGGCCCGTCTGAAAGACCGATATGACGGCCGGGATCGCCCCCGCCAGCCGGCTCAACCTTGATCACCTCGGCGCCGTGATCGGCCATCGCTAGCGTCAGATACGGCCCCGGCAGGAACACCGAGAGGTCGATGACCCGTATGCCTTCGAGCTTCATCGCGAACCCTCGCGCTCAGGCGCGCGCATCTCGCCGACATAGGCATTGGTGTCGGCGCCATAGGCCGAGCACGGCGTCTGTGCGAGGCGTTCACCGTTGATCTTGATCGGATTGGAGAGCACGCGCAAATCCGGCTTGGCCGGATGCGAGATGGTGTGGATCATCTCCGTCGTCTGCAGGAACGGGCTCTCCAGCGCCTGCGCCAGATCAAGTACAGGCGCAATCGGCAGCACACCATTGAGCCTGTCGAGCCATAACGCCGTGCTCTGCTGCTTCAATTCGCCATCGATGATGCCCATCAGCGCGCCGCGATTGGCCTGCCGCAGCGATTGCGTGGCAAAGCGCGGGTCAGAGGCAAGATCGGTCCGGCCGATCGCCGCGATCAGCTCGCCCCAAAACTTGTCGGTCATGCACATGATGAAGACCCAACCGTCCGAGGTCGGAAAGGTCTGCACTGGCGCCACCGAATAATGCGCGCTCCGCGGCTGCCGCATCGAGGCTAGGCCCTCATTCAGATACCAGGTCGCGACATAGCCGAGCTGGTGCAGAGCCACGTCGAGGAGACAGGTGTCGACATCGCAGCCCCTGCCGGTCGAACGTGCCTGGATCACCGCGGACAACAATCCGACTGCCGCCGTCAGCCCGGTGGTCTGATCGATGATCGAGGGTGCGCCAAGCCGCGACGGTGGGCCATCGGGCTCGCCGGTCAGATGCATCAGGCCGGATTCTGCCTGCATCAGGTAGTCGTAGCCCGGCCAGGCGGCACGCTCATTGTCGCGACCATAGGCCGAGACATGCACACAGACCAGCTTCGGATTGACGTCCGCGAGCGTCTTGTAGTCCAAGCCCATCTTCGCCGGCAGGTCGCCGCGCAGATTGTTCACCAGCGCATCTGCCGTCCTGATCAATTTGTTCAGTGCCGCCTTGCCTTCGGCTGAGCGCAGGTCGATCGCGACACTCTTCTTGTTGATGTTGAAGGCTTGGTAATATTCGCTGTCGTTGGTTCCCAGCAAATACGGTCCCGTCTTGCGCGCGGGATCGCCGCCGATCGCGGCATTCTCGATCTTGATGACCTCGGCGCCGAGATCGGCGAGCAGCATGGTGCCGTATGGGGCGGCACCGAACTGCTCCACCGAAACGATACGCACGCCCTGAAGCGGCTTCATGCGGCGGGATTCCTCTTGATAAACTGTTTTGAGATGATGATGCGCTGCATCTCGTTGGTGCCCTCGCCGATGCAGGTCAGCGGCGCGTCGCGGTAGAGGCGTTCGATGTCGAACTCCTTCGAATAGCCGTAGGCGCCATGGATGCGCATGCTCTCGATCGAGTTTTCCAGCGCTGCTTCGGTGGCAAAATATTTGGCCATGCCGGCCTCCATGTCGCAGCGTTCGCCACGGTCGAAGGTCTGCGCCGCATCGAGCGTCAACAGTCGCGCCGCGCGAGCACGCGTCGCCATCTCGCCAAGCTTGAGCTGGATCGCCTGGTGCTCGCAGATCGGCTTGCCAAAAGTCCTGCGGATTTGCGCGTATTCCGCCGCCAGCTTCAGCGCGCCTTCGGCGATACCGACGCCGCGCGAGGCGACATTGATGCGGCCAAGCTCGAGCCCGCCGGCCACCTGGAAGAAGCCCCTTCCTTCGACGCCACCGATCAGGTTCTCGGCTGGCAGGCGATAACTCTCAAACACGAGCTCAGCCGTATCGATCGCCTTGTAGCCGAGCTTCGGCAGCTTGCGCGCGACTGAAAAGCCCTCCTGCTTCGGCGCAATGAAGAGGCTCATGCCGTTATGGCGCGGCTGTGCCTCCGGATTGGTCTTGACTAAGAGCGCGAGGCAGGACCCTTCGGCGCCGTTGGTGATCCACATCTTGGTGCCGTTGATGACGTAATGATCGCCGTCGCGTTTGGCGGTCATGCGAATACCCTGCAAATCGGTGCCGGCGTCCGGCTCCGTCAGCGCCAGCCCGCCGCGGACTTCTCCGGAGGCGAGCTTCGGCAGCCATTTCGTCTTCTGCTGTGGCGTGCCGAATCTCTCGATCGCCAGCGCCAGCATCAGATGCGAATTGATGATGCCCGTGATCGACATCCA
>DATJYT010000430.1:0-15092 GCA_035499475.1 Xanthobacteraceae bacterium
CGTCTGCTTCGGTTGGCCAAATCGCCCCGGGAGGCCCGCGTTTTCGGCCCA
Source organism: Xanthobacteraceae bacterium (assembly GCA_035499475.1). Classification (GTDB taxonomy): domain Bacteria; phylum Pseudomonadota; class Alphaproteobacteria; order Rhizobiales; family Xanthobacteraceae; genus BOG-931. Next base: position 52 of record DATJYT010000430.1, read on the forward strand.
AAACATTCGTTGCGCAATGATATAAGGCTGCTCGCAACGGTGTGATTGTGAGCCCGATATTTCAACCGCAAGCTTGATCGAAGAGGCGCCGGTGGATGCGTTTTACGAGCGTCTGATCTTGCGCGCTGCGACCATCGACGAACTGTTGTCCGATGTATTCGAGCCGCTGCCTGGCCAAAAGGACGCTTCCGATCTGGCAGCCCGGCGCCTTGCGGCTTGGTGCCAGGCGTCCGCGAGCGGCGACTGGTCTCTGTTTGCCAGACGGCTCAAGCGAGACGGATGGTCCATCGTCCTGGTTCTGGAACGTCTTGCGACGGTCCGCCGCAGTGCGACGGCCGCGGCCCCCGCCTGGGTAAGCGACGCGATCTGGATTGACACGACGCTACAGAGTGCAGCGAAGTCGTCCGCTCGGCCCGACGTTGAAGCGCCGCCACCATTCGCGGACCTGTTTAGACCGATCGTTGAACATGCCGACTCCTCAATGTGGTCGGATATCGACGTTCGACGTCGCGATAACCTGACCGACACGGCCCGCGCGTGTCTTCGCCGCTCGCTCCTTCGCGATGTTTGCGATCTCTGCGCGCCGGCAATCTATGAACGCTTCTCAATCATGCGGAAGGATGACGCTTCCGCGCCGCTAGCGATGGCACCCGGACGGCCGCTCTACGACCGATTTGCTGCGGAGATGAAAGCCGGTGGCTTTCGGCGGTTGTTCGAAGACAAGCCGGTGCTGCTGCGCCTGATTGCGGTGCTGACGCGGCAGTGGATCGACACCACGCGCGAATTCATCGAGCGTCTCGGTTCCGACCTCGCGCTGATTCGCTACGATGTCCTGCGTTCCGGCGCTCCGAGCCGGGTCGGCAAGATCGAAGATGGCCTCTCCGATCCGCACAACGGCGGGCGCTCGGTCAAGATCGTCAGCTTCGAAGACGGCTCGCGCGTCGTCTACAAGCCGAAAGACCTGAGGATCGACGTCGCGTGGCGCGCGCTGGTCGAACGACTGAACGCGGCCGCGCCTCCGGTTGATCTGAAGGCAGTGCGAGCGGTAGCGCGTGATGGTTATGGCTGGACGGAATTCATCGAGCACACCGGATGCGCCGACGAGGATGGCTGCGAACGATTCTTCTGGCGTGCCGGCGCATGGCTTGCGCTGTTTCACTTGTTTGTCGCCGTCGACATGCACCAGGAAAATATGATCGCATCCGGCGAATATCCGGTGCCGGTCGATCTCGAAATGATCCTTCAGGCGACGGCGGAGGAATACAAAAACCGGGACCCCGAAGGGGAAGCCTTCGACGCCGCGATGGAGATCATCGCCAACTCGGTGATGATGGTCGGGCTGCTGCCCGCCTACGGCCGGTCCATCGACAACAAGGTCTTTACGATGGGCGGAATGGCGTCGGATTGGACCACTCGAACGACGCTGACCTGGAACGATGTCAATTCGGATCGGATGCGGCCTGCCAAGACGAAGGAAGAGGGCTCGACGAATCCAAACCTGCCGCATGTCGGCGGACGCTACGCCAGACTCGGCGACCATATCGGCGATTTCATTGCGGGTTTTGAGGATTACGCGAGATTTCTACTGCGTCTGATCAAAGGCCAGAAATCTGTTTCGTTTTTTGATGGCTTTGCGGGTCTTCCGGTCCGCAGAATCGTTCGTCCCACGCGATTCTACTACATGCTGCTGCGGCGGTTGAAAAATCATCGTTCCATGGAAGACGGTGCGATATGGTCAGCGCAAGCCGATTTCATTGCCAGGCTGGCCGACTGGGAAAAGGATTCCGATCCGGTTTGGCCGTTGCTGCGTGCGGAGCGGTCTGCGCTTGCCACGCTGAACGTTCCACACTTCGTTTCGCCTAGCGACGGCAACCAGATACACGATGTGGTCGGTGCTTCGACCACGACCACAGCACAGCCGGGCATGGACCGCGCCGTGGCTCGGCTTCGCACGTTCGATGAAAGTGATATTGCGTGGCAGGTAGACGTCATCAGAGAGAATACCAACGCGAACGCCTCGAGAAGCAGTCACGAGGTGAGGGTCGCACTGGCGTCAGCTCCGCCTATTGCACCCACATGCGATATTTTTGCCGCTGAAGCTGATAAGATCGCCGCAGAACTGTTAGGTTATGCAGTCCGGCGCGGGTCGAGCGCGGCCTGGATCGGCCTCGATTGGCTGGGCGACGCCGAGGTCTTTCAGCTCGTGTGTCTCGGCCCCGAGCTTTACAACGGCGTTTCCGGAATTGCGGTTTTCCTTGCCGCACACGCGGCGGCGGCTGGCGCGAAGGCGTCGGATGAACTCGCGCGCGCCGCCGTCGCACTTTTGCGCAGGAAGCTGAAAGACCGCAACGCGCCGCGAATGGCCCGATCGCTGGGCGTCGGTGGCGCCATCGGTCTTGGCTCGATCGTCTACGCTTTGACGGTCATGTCCAAATGTCTGCACGACGAGGAATTGCTGACGGACGCCTTGCACGCGAGCAAGCTTTTCACCGACGAACTGATCGCCGCGGACAAGCAACTCGACGTCATCGGCGGTAGCGCCGGCGCGATCCTGGCGCTGCTTCGGCTTTATCGCGATACCAAATCGTCCGACGTGCTTGCGCGCGCGGCGAAGTGCGGAGAGCACTTGCTGGCGCAGCCGCGGCGTGGCCCAGAGGGCCGCCGCATCTGGATTGGGCAAGGCTTTGGCGTGCGCGGGCTTAACGGCATGTCGCACGGCGCCGCGGGCTATGCCTACGCGCTCTCCGCGTTGTCGGCCGCGGCGGGGCGTGAAGATTTTGCGCAGGCGGCGTCGGAATGCATCGCCTTCGAGAACTCATCTTATGACGCGGATCGCCGCAACTGGCCCGATTTGCGGGGTGACGGCGAACCGCATTGGCCGTGCCAATGGTGCCACGGTGCGCCGGGCATCGGCCTTGCCCGTCTCGGCATGCGCAAGCGCGGAGCGGCACACGAAAAACTTCTGGCAGCAGATGTCGATCGCGCGGTCGAGGGCGTGGAACAGGGTAAGGCGACGCCGGTCGACACGTTGTGTTGCGGGACGCTCGGTGGCATCGAATTTCTCTGCGAGGCCGCAAATGCGCTCAGGCGCGACGATCTTCGCCGGCTTGCGGCGCAACGCCTGGTGACGGTTCTGGAGCGGGCCTCGTCTGCGGGGGATTATCGCTGGAACAGCGGCAACCGGCGATTCAATCTCGGCCTGTTTCGCGGTCTTGCCGGCGTCGGCTACACCTTGCTTCGGCAAATCGACGCGTCTCTTCCCAATGTCTTGATCTGGGAATAGACCGGCTATTTCGTTTTCGACTGCGGGCAAGACGCAGTCAATATCGCCCTGAACATGTCAAACGATTGAATTCCGACCAGGCACGTCATCGAGGGATTGACCGCGACGCTGATGATCTGTCCGGCGGATGCCGATTGCTGCTTGCCGTTGATGCTGATGGTCACGCCCTCATTAGAAGGCGAACCGATCAGCGCTATGGTCAAATGGCCATCGCCGACGATCAACGACTGATTGGGGCTGACGTTGTAGGTATTCTGCGTCGGCATGATCGTGTCCAGCGTGGCCTGAATGCTGGTGATCTTGGCCTGCATGGCATTGATCTTGGCGCCTTGGTCGGCGACTTCGCGTTTGTATTTCTGGCCTTCGGCCTGAAGCTGCTGGTTCAGCGTGTTGGCGGCCGCTAGATCGGCCGAAGCGGAACTGCGGCCAACAGCATAGCTGCCGATACCGATCGCCAGCGCAATGACGATGCCGATGCAGGCGACCAGAAGGCGGCCTCCGCTTGTCCTTGTCACGCGATACAGGATGGGGCTCGTTCGAACCGTGCGGTTTGCTTGCGTCCTGTCGGTCACTTGGCAATTCCTTCGCGGTTGCTCTCAACGGCCTGGCGAACCGTGCGCCGATTATTTCGTCTTCGCTCCCGATGCCGTACCGGAGTCCGGCGGCGCCGGGCGCAGCGCCGTGGAGATTCGGGAGAGGACGGAATCAAGATCGGTGAGATCGAGTGCGCTTGTGGTGCCGGCTGATTTATCCGGGCTCGCGGCAGGCGCAGCCGATTGGGCCGCCGATGATTTATCCGGCACCGGTGCGCCACTTGACGATTTCCCTGACGGCTTCGAGCCGGATTGGCCGTTGTCGGGCGCCGCGGGGGTCGTTGATGATGAACCTTCCGGCGGCGTTTTGCCGGTGGGAGCCGGTACCGGCACGGCTTCAACGGGCGGCATCGATCCTGATGCTCCAGGCGGCTTTTTTACGCCCGCTGTCGGCGGCGTGTCGACGTTACCGAGGATGATCGGCAGCCCATCCTTGCCTGTGCCGATGACGACGATTTTCGCATTCGGCGACTGGGCAAGCTGAACCGTCGCCTCGATGCCGCGCCAACGTAGATACGACTCGGAAATGCCCTGACTGACCGTCTTCTGGAAGGCGGCGATGCCGTCGGCCTCGATCTGCTTGCGCTTGGATTCTTCGGCCTCGCGTTCCACGCGGAACTTGTATTCCTGAATCATGTAATACTGCTCGGTCTGGCGGTTGATCGCAGCGACGATGTCGGGCGGCAATTCAATGCTCAAGACCAGCGTGTCCAGGATTTGGATCGAGTCCTGCAAGAAGTCGTTGTAGTGCTTGGGGTCCGGTTGCTCCATTGCTTCCGGCTGCACCAGCTTGTTGAGGTTCGACTCCAGGCTCTTTTGCGCGTTGTCGCGGATCGCTTTCTGGATCTGCTCGCGCGATGTGTAGACCTCCTGGGCGGTGTATTGCGAGATCACCTGCCGTGCCTGGCTGCCGATCTCCGGGCTGACAACAGAGGCGAGATAGTCGGGGCCGATGAACTTGTGCAGCACCGCAACCGAATTATGCAGCAACTGATACCGCACGCTAATTTGCGTGGTGACGCTGACGCCGTCCTTGGAAATGGCATTGTAAGTCTGCGTGGTCGATTGCAGCCTGAGGTCATACAGGAACAGTCGATCCCACGGCCAAACCAGGTGGAGGCCTTCTTCGCGAAGTTCGCGGGGATCGAGAACGGTGCCGCGGCCGACTGCGCACCAGCAATAAAAATCGATGCCGTTGAATCGCTTCCACAGCACGCCGACTTGGCCGCTCGGAACGTTGATGACGATGTACGGCCACAGCATGATGATCGCGAGCAGCGACACCATAAGGCTGACAGCGAAGCCCGGCAGATGACGCCCTAGGAAACGCCAGAATCCCCGCTTGCGCGGCGGCGGCATTTCGTCGAGCAAATCCGGATAACGTGCCATCAGGTGTTCTCCATCGAGCGCCGTCATCCGCCGCTCGGTAATGAACGCTCTTCAACAATCCGGCCCTCGTCAAACCGGATCTTTCGTGCCGGCAGGCGAAGCTCCTCGAGATAACGGTCATCGTGCGTGATCACTACGATGGTGGCGCCGGCATGCAGCATTTCGGGCAAGAGCTCGTCATAAAATTTGCGCCGGAATTCGGGATCCTGCTCCGCCGTCCATTCATCCAGCAACATGATCGGGCGTTTCTCCAGCATGCTGACGATGAGCGCGAGACGCCGACGCTGGCCGCCGGAAAGATCGAGCGTGCGGAATTCCCCGTTCGTCAGGCCAGTCTTGTCGCTCAACCGGAATTTCGCCAGCAGCCGGTCAAGCTCGCCCGGCTGCGGCTCCGGTATGCCGTAAAGCCGTTGAAACAGATGATAGTCGAAGAAAATCGCCGACATCAACGCGCGATACTCATCGCGGGTTTCGTCGGTGACCTGCCGTCCGTCGAGCAGGAAGTCGCCGGAATCGGGTGGATACAGTCCGGCAAGCACACGCAGGAAAGTCGATTTGCCCGATCCATTGCCGCCGGTGATGAAAACGAGCTCGCCGGCGTTCAAGGTGAAATTGATCGGCCCTATTTTGAAGGCGATGTCGGCGAGCCTGTCGACGTAGCTGAACATCAAGTTACGAATTTCGATTTTTTCGAACCGTTTCGGCTCCGGCGCCACGTCGAGTCTCGCCGGAGAGGCAGTCGCCTGGAGAGTCCGTTCGAGCTGATCGATACGGCTAGCAGCGGCGTTGGCGTTGAGCAGGATCGGGATCGACTGTACGAGACCGAAACAAGCGCCGACGACGAACAGCAGCGCCGTCGTAGTCTTTGAGATCGACGGGCCGCCGAGCGAATCGCTCAGATTAGGAGCGATGAAGACGACGGCGCCGAGCAGCACGTACATGGAGATCTGCGACGAGACGATCATCCTGAACGTCTCGGCCTGGGTGCGGATTTTAATATTGGCCGCGGTCTTCGATACGTCGGCCGCGTCGTCGAACAAATCAGCGCTTCGTGCGCGGTTGAGCCTGACCTCCTTGAAGCCGTCGAGGAAGTCGGTGAGCCGATCGAACAATCGGCGTTCCCAGGCCGCCGATTCCGCCTTCTGCGCGCTGAGGCGCCGGTTCTTCAGATGGAACATGGTTGCGGCACCGACAACAATCACGACCGTCAGCGCAAACGCCACGATCGATAGATAGGCGACGTAAATCCCCACGAAGCAAATGAGAACCGCGCCCTGCACCGTGAAGCAGAGCATGTTGCTGGCTTGGGTCAGTATGGCGGTGTCGCTGGTGATGGCCGCAACGATGCGCGCGCGGCCGATTTCCTCGACCTCCAGCAGCTCAGACCGCCTGATGCAATCCATGAGGCGAAGACGGAGCTTATGGATGATGGCCTCAATCTCGGCCGTTGCGGTGATGGTCACGTACTGCTGCGTCTTCATGAACAGAAACAGCGCGACCAAAAAAAGGGAGGCCGCCCAAAGTCCTGGTTTCTGTCCGCTGCCTGCCTCCTGCACGCCGGTATTGATGGCGGCGAGGATCGAGGCGTTGCTGATACCGCCGAGGCCGGACATGAACACCAGCTTCGGCAGCGAGCCGTGCATTTCGCGGCGAACGAGCTGGATAAAGGACATTAGTGCGCTGTCGTCCGTCTACAATGACACAACATACCGCCGCCGGCTCAGCGGGGGAGCGCGTGGCGCCCCCGATGCAATGCTGGCGCTAAATTCTCTGGCGCCATTCGACGCGGCGCGACGGGCCGGTGAGGAACAGCACAGGCAGCACGACCAGCGGGGTCGTTAAGAGCGCGATCACAAACGTTCCGAGGAAGCCTGTGCGGCGATTGATACCGCAAAGTCCCGTGAGAAAGCAGAAGATCATGTAGACGATGAATTCGAGCATGAGGCTCGCTCTCGTCGGACGACTTCCGTCGCACTTAAGTGGATAAACCCCGCTCCCCGATAGGCTGGCATAGGCCGCTATGTGTCAAGAGCCGGACGCCGTCGCCCCGGTGCTCGCTTTGCTTCGGGAGCCCGTCGAGCGGTCCCACATCTCCTTCTGGGACTTGACGAACTCGCGATAGTCGGGGGGATTGAAATCGAGCAGGGTGCCGCCGGATTCGAAGTGCTGAATGAATGCCTTGCCGATGGCATAGGTGGCGCCGGCGGACAGCACGGGCATCACGAACACGGACGTGAGTGTGCCAAGGACCGGTACGAATTTCATGGCGCTGGCGGCGCCCATGCCGCTGGTGGCCGGGATCATCGAGCCCGCCAAACTCGCGATGAGGGCCTTGCCGCGGTTCTCCGAGAAATCGATTCCGTAAATCTGCGAAATGCGACGCAGCATCTGGAGCTGCAGGCCGCCGACCGCAACGACATCGACGATCGGAAGCGGCACAAGTCCGGCGACACCCGACCAGACGGCGAAACGGTCGACCAGCTTCGATGCCAGCTCTTCGCGCTCGGCCGCCGGCGCTTCCGACGAGGTTGCGTCGGCTGTATCAGGGCTCACGGACGCAGTCGGTTTCTCGGCCATAGCGGATCCTTTCTCGTCATCCCCGGCTGGGCTCATCACTCGATCGAGCCATCGGGAAGATGCTCGGCTCAATCCACGGGAGCTGTTAAAGATCAGAAACCCTAACATGGCGGGTAGGGCCTGCCAAGCGTTGGCAACAGCAGCGGAATCAGCCTGACACGGTAATCCGCGTCGTGTCAGCGCAGCGTCGTGCAAGCGTCCTTTGCGACGAGAAATATCTCCCGAGCAATCGCCAAGTGCGGCGCAGACAATGCGCGACATATTGCCAGCCCTGACCCGATCTCCTAGAAGCGTGCAAGCATGATTGATCCGGAGATCGACAATGCGACCGACGAATTCGCGCGGGCCCGCTTCTGGATCGCCAATGGCCTGGGTGCCTCCGGTGCTGACGATATTGCCGATCGGCGCTGAAACAAAATCGGCGCACAAAGGCACTACGATGTTGGGAGTCGCAAGCTCCAATCAAGCGAGCTCGCCGAAACCACCTGCCGCGCCTTCGACGAAACTCGGGTTCTCCCTGGAATGGGCGTTTCCGCTTTCCGCGCGAATCGGCAACGACTAGACTGGAAAAAAGTGCCAGTGAGCGCCTTGAGCCTCACCGTCGACAGCATTCTCGTTCGGGACAGCGAGCCGAATACGGCTAACCTTGAAGGCGGCGTCGTCGTACTCAGCGTTCGCGCCGGCTCGTATTTCGGTTTCAATGAGGTCGCGACCGAAATCTGGACCATGCTCGCCGAACCGTGCCGCATTGGACTGATTTTCGATTCACTGTCGGAGCGCCACAGCGTCGATGCGGCAACCCTTGCCCACGACGTGACGCCGTTTCTGCAAAGCCTCGTCGAAAATCGTCTGGTGCGCGTGCTCGGCCCTGATGAAGCGCCATGAAAGCCGCAACCATGCGCCGGTCTTATTTGCGCGAGGCGGGTGTGATGCTTGTCCTTGCGCGCCTCGCCGTGCGCTGTCTGCCGCCCTCGCGCGTCTTTGCGTGGGCCAGCCGGCCGCCTCGCCGCATCTGCCGGTTCGCGGGTGAAGACGTGAGCTGGATTGCGTGGGCCGTGGAAGATGTCGGCGCACGGCCTTGGATGAATGCGTTGTGTCTGCCGCGCGCGCTCGCAGCCCATGCGATGCTGCGCCGGCGCGGTATAGTCAGCCGGCTTTGCCTTGGCGTTGCCCGTCAAGGAGGCAACGTTGCTGCGCATGCCTGGGTGGAGGTCGGCGAAGATCAGATTGTCGGCGCGGTCGAGGCCGGCGCATTCACGCGCGTCGCGGAATTTGGCGGAGTGCACCGGTGAGCCGCGTCCGCGTGCGATGAGCGCAATCGCCGGCTCGCTACGGTTCGATCGCCAAGGCGTAGCGCGACACGAGCTCGAACGTGCCGCGAGTGCGCTTTCTCGGCACGGTCCCGATCGATCCGACATCTTCGCGAGCGGCAGCGTCGGCCTTGTGCATGTCCTGATGCGCGTGACGCCGGAGGATCAGTTCGATCGTCAGCCGTGGCGCGGAGCAAGCGGCGCGCTGATCACCGCGGATGTGCGGCTCGACAATCGCGACGATCTGTTGGCCAGCATCGGGACTGCGCCGCACGACGCGATGGCTTGGCCCGATTCACGCGTGCTGCTCGCGGCCTGGGAAAAGTTCGGCGACGACGTTTGGCCGATGCTGCGCGGCCCGTTCGCAGCCGCGATCTGGGATTCGCGTAGCCGCGCCCTGACGTTGGCGCGTGACCATCTCGGGCTCAATGTCGTGATGTGGCACAAAAGCGAACGGTTCTTCGCCTTTGCCACGATGCCTAACGGCCTGTTCGCGTTCGCCGGCGTGCCGCGCGAGCTGAGCGAGGAAAAACTCGCCGACTTTTTGGTGCTCAATCACGCCGATCACGCCACGACCGTGTATCGGGATATCTTCCGGGTGCCGCCGGCGCATATCATGACGGTGCGGGCGCATGGTTCGGTGCGGCAGCACCGCTATTGGTCGCCGCTCGACATCAAGCCGGTTAGGCTGCCGACCGATGAGGCTTACGCCGACGGCCTGCGCGCGTGCCTCGATCGCGCGGTGCGCAGGCAGATGCGGTGCGCCCATCCGGTCGGCTGCTATCTCAGCGGTGGGCTTGATTCCGCGTCCGTCGCGGCGCTCGCGGCGCGCGCTCTCCGCGAGCGCCACAGCCGTCTCGCCGCCTTCACGCACGTGCCGCGCAAGGGCTTTGACGGCCCGGTTCCGGACGGCCGCTACGCGGACGAAACGCCTTACGTGGAAGCCATCCGCAAGGCGGCCGGCAATATCGATGTCACTTATGTCCACAACGATGCCTGCGACGACTTCGCCGAGCTCGAGCGTTTTTTCGTCGCGCTCGAAGCGCCAATCCGCAATCCGACCAATCTTGGCTGGATGCTGGCGATCCCGCGTTGTGCGCGCGCTCAAGGCTGTCGGGTGCTGCTCGGTGGCCTCTACGGCAACTTCACCATCAGTTGGAACGGCTGGTCGCAAGCGGCGGCGCACGTCCTACGCGGCCGATGGCTCACGGTACTGCGGCAATGGCGGCAATATTATCGTCGCTCGCCGTATTCGCGCTGGACGGCGTTTCGCAGGCTCATCGTCGAGCCGCTGGCGCCGGAAAGACTCGGCGACTGGGTCGACCGCCGCCGCCATCCGGAACGTATCGCGGCTTGGCAGGATCACGCCGCCATTCGTCCCGACTTTGCGGCGGCCATGGCGGTTGACGCGCGGGCCAAGAACCTTGGCCACGACTTTCTCTACCGCGTGCGGCGGGACGAGCGCATCAAAGGGCTTGCCCAGATCGACTATGTGGGCGATTGGCATGCGGCACAGAAAGCCGCCACCGGCGTCGAAGTGCGCGACCCGACCGCCGACATTGACGTCCTGTCTTACTGCTTCGGCGTTCCACCCCAGCAGTACCTCGTCGAAGACATCGACCGCTCGTTGATCCGCCGCGCCATGTGGGGCCTGCTTCCGGAAAGCGTATTGACCAACCGGATGAGCGGTCTGCAATCGCCAGATTGGTACGAAAAGTTGGAACGGCGGCGCGAGACGCTGGCGCGGGAGATTACCGAGCTTGCGGCGTCGCCGTTGGCGCGCCGCGCCATCGATCTCGAGCGGCTCGAACGCGCCATCCAAAGCTGGCCCAGCGGCGGCTGGGACCGCAAGGAAGTCATCGCGGAATATCACTTCGCGTTATCGCGCGGTGTGGCAGGCGCCAAGTTCCTGCGTTGGGTGGAGTCCGCCAATCGGTAATGCTATGAATAACAACGCAACGTCACGCCGAACCGCCGGAGTCAAAATATGCGATCTTGGGTGCCACCCGCAATGACTGTTCTGCCGCTGCGCGCGACCGCGCAGGCGACCGGCATGGGGTTCGATTTCGGCATCGGTGCGATTGTGATCCCGTTCAATCCCAACCGCGCGCGTCCGGCGGTCCGTGGGCAACAAGAGGCGCCGAACGCGTCGCGTTTCGCGTCCGGCGGCAAAACCTCCGCCGCGCCGGAGCCGCAGCCGCGACAATGGGTGCCGCCGGCTCTGACCAAGCTTCCAATCTAGCGGGCTCCTCCTCTCCGGGATCTCCGCAGGCGAAGCACCGGAAACGAGAGGATTGCTATTCGCGCCCGAATTGCTTTCGCAATTCGACCTTCGCCCGCTCCAGTGTCTCGCGCTGTCCCGCCGGAAGTTTCTTGCCGGCGCGGTTGATGTAGAACGTCAGCATGGACAGCGCGGAGCGGTAGGGGCTCGACTTGCGCCGCCGGCTGCGCTCGGCGGAGCGCTTCAGCGAGGCGGCGATGCGCTTCGGGCTCTTTTGCGCGAAGACCCCGCCCTGAAGGTCGAGCGCATTGCTTTTTTTGGTGACGCTGGCGGACCAGTATCGCGTTGCCTTGCGGCGCCGCGGTTTGCGCCGTCTTGTGTTTCGGCGTGCTGCGGTTCGGGCCATCGGCAATCTCCCTTGCGCCGCCTCGCCATCGAAACGGCACAGCGAGCACCTTTGTTCCGCGCGCTCGTTAGAGCGGGTGCGGACGCTCATTCAGTTCGATATAGGTACCCCACGGATCGTGAACGAACATCAGCTTGGTGCCGTTGGACAGTGCTTCAGGGCCGCGGTCGGGCTTGATGCCGTTCGCGGCGAGCTGTTTTGCGGTCGCGTCAAGGCTGGTCACATCAAAGCCGATGTGATCGAGAACGCGTCCCTTGGTGGTCACGGTCGGCGCGTCGGTTTTCGAGAAGGTCAGATTGGCGCCCGGAATGTCGTCGGCCTGATTATCGCCGCGCATGCCGGGCTTGGCGCCAAAGTTTTTCGCATACCGGGCCTGGATGTCGGGGATCGCCGCCTGCGGCACGAAGAAATGGATGTGGTGATGCCGGATCGGAACCTTCTGATCCTTGTCCTCGAGGATTTCGATGCGCAGGCCGTCGGGCGTCACCACGCAGGCTTGAGTGGTGCGGCCGTTGCGGCCTGGTTCGACCGCGACGCCGGCAGCCTTCCACTTGGCGACCGCATCCTGCACGTTCGGCACCAGGAAGCCGACGTGATTGACCACGGTGCCTCCAGTCGGGCCCGACGCTGGCGGGGCGCCCGGGGGCAGGTTCAAGATGACGATGACGCCCGGGAAGCGCACATATTCAAGCGGCGAGCCCTCCATCTTCACCGCGGTGCCGCCGAGCGCGACGAAAATCTTCTTGTTGGCCTCGACGTCGCGCGAGTTGAGATGCCAATGCCCCATGGTGACGCCCGCCTCGTTGGGCGGAAACGCTTGCGCGAAGCACCCGCGTCGGTCAGGCGATAGATCGCTGCGGAGCTCGGACTTCGATCAAAGTCGATTGCTGCGTCGCGTGCGTTTGTTGCGCTTGCCCGGGCCTGTCGCGCTTTCTAAACTGGTGGCTCGGAATGCGGGCGTAGTTCAGTGGTAGAACGACAGCTTCCCAAGCTGTATGTCGTGGGTTCGATTCCCATCGCCCGCTCCAATTTCTCATTCTCATAAATTGAAGTCCAGCGACCGCGGCCGGAGCGGGCTTTGACCGGGCCTATTCGTTAATGTACAGGTTTATGTACTTAGAGAAATTAAGAGGGTGAGCTATGCCGAAGGCAAGCGTTCGATTAAAACCGAAGGCGAAAGAAAAGCTCCGGAAAAGTCACGTGACTTACACTGATTTCCGTGAGCGGCTCGCCGCTTACATGGACCAGACCCGGGACAGCAGCGCACCGCTTCACGTGACGCGGCAGAGGGGCGGGACCGTTGTCGTCATGTCTGAGGAAGAGTTCGATGGCTTGATGGAGACGGCTCACCTGCTGCGAAGCCCCGCAAATGCGCGGCGGCTGTTGGCCTCGGTCGCGGCGGCCAATGCGAGGAAGCTTCATCAGCGTGGTCTGATCGAGCCGGAGGAATGAAGCTCCTTTGGACCAATCAGGCTTGGCAAGATTACCTTTATTGGCGCAGCCATGATCCCGCTACGCACCGAAAGATCAACACGCTTATCGAGGACATCGAGCGCAATCCGTTTCGGGGTCTCGGCAAACCGGAAGCCCCTAAATTCGCGCTCTCCGGCTGGTGGTCGCGCCGTATCACGCAGGAGCACAGGCTGGTTTATCGCGTCTCGGGAAAGCGCGACGAGAGAGTTCTGGAAATCGCCCAGTGCCGCTTTCACTACTGAGGTCGAATGACAACTTGCCAAGCGGTAGGTCCGGTTTGTGTCGCCTGCTCGAGTCTCTCAGACTTCACAAACCGCCATCGAGGGTCGGCCGTTTTGCTGCGCCGCAACGACGGGGCGCATTTTTTATGATTTCGTCTTGATGGCGGCGGCGCCGTCGTTATTGTTCGGACCAGGAGCGTCAAACGGCTCCGTCGGGACGAAACGTCAAGGTGAGATAATGGCTCAGCAAGACGAGCGCGGCTCCGCTTGGAGTTGGTGGTATCTGCTCTTTGTGGTCCAATTCATCGCGGTGCTTTGGCCTCCGTTCTACAACAAAGTAGAACCGGCCTGGGCCGGCATCCCATTCTTCTATTGGTATCAAATGCTGTGGGTCGTCATCGCGGCGATTCTGACCGCGATCGTCTACTTCGCCACCGAAGATTGATGTGAGCCTTCATTGCCGCGTTCGTCTCGCGCGGGCGCGAGGCGCAAAATAGAAGTTTCGGGAGGAGTGCCGTGCAGGACGTGAATTGGATCGCGCTCGTCGTTTTTGTGCTGCTGTTCGCCTTCATCACCTGGCTGGGCTTCGTTGCCGCGCATTGGCGCAAGGGCGATCTCGATCAGCTTCACGAGTGGGGCCTGGGCGGCCGGCGTTTCGGCACGCTCATCACTTGGTTCCTGGTCGGCGGCGACCTCTACACGGCCTACACGTTTGTTGCCGTCCCGGCACTCGCCTTCGGCGCCGGCGCCATTGCGTTCTTTGCCGTGCCTTACACGATCATGATCTACCCGATCCTGTTCCTGGTGTTTCCACGACTTTGGTATGTCTGTCACAAGCATAATTACATTACCGCCGGCGATTTCGTGCGCGGCCGGTTCGGCAATCGCTGGCTTGCTTTGGCCATCACCGTCACTGGCATCGTCGCGACGATGCCCTATATCGCGCTGCAACTGGTCGGTCTTCAGGTCGTCATCGGCGGCCTCGGGGTCGCCGGGACCGGTTATGCGGCCGATCTGCCGCTGATCATCGCCTTTATCGTTCTGGCCGCCTTCACTTACACGAGCGGCTTGCGCGCGCCGGCTTCGATCGCGGTGGTCAAGGATATCCTGATCTACGTCACCGCCTTCGCCGCCGTGATCGTGGTGCCGATCCAGTTGGGCGGATTCGGCAAGATCTTCGCCGCTGTGCCACCCGCAAAGGAGTTGCTGGCTGTTCCCGGCGCCAATACGACGGGCACTTATGGAGTCTATGCGACGCTTGCCCTCGGTTCGGCGCTGGCGCTGTTCCTTTATCCTCACTCGCTTACCGGCATATTGAGCGCGTCGAGCGGGCACGCCATCCGGCGCAACGCCGCGCTTCTGCCGGGCTACTCGTTCATGCTGGGATTGCTGGCGCTGGTCGGTTTCTTCGCCATCGCGGCCGGCGTCGGCACGCTTCCCGAATATGCGCCGGGCTTCAAGCTGTTCGGCAATAATTTCGCCGTGCCGGCCCTGTTCCTGCACAGCTTCCCCTCGTGGTTCGTCGGCGTCGCTTTTGCCGCGATCGGCATCGGAGCGCTGGTGCCGGC
>DATJYT010000431.1:0-5079 GCA_035499475.1 Xanthobacteraceae bacterium
CGACGACGCCGGGCGCCTTGGCCGCGGCCTCAATATCGATGCTGACGATCTTGGCAAAAGCGTGCGGCGAGCGGACGAAATAGGCATAGGCCTGATGCGGCAGCGGCGCGTCGGCGATGTAGCGGCCGTGCCCCCGTACCAATACGTCGTCCTCGACGCGGCCCTTGAATGAGTGTTGCGCATGCGGATCGGTCGTAGCGTCCATGTCCTGTTCCAAAGTGCCTTGTTCCGAAGTGTGTTGTTCGAAAGTTCCTTGTTCCGAAGTCTTTTGCGGGGGGTCGGGATGGCGGGATGGAGCGCTACTTTATAGCGGAAATTGCAGGGAGCTAAAGAGGACTCCACCCGACCCCGCCGCTTGCATCAGGCGCGGAAGGGGCTTGTGGCACGTCTATTGCAACGCCGCGGCCATGACCGACGATGCCTATGTCACACTGCTACTCTGGACGATCTGCGTGCTGATGTTCGCCTGCGGCGTGGTGGCGCTCACCGAGCACCCCGGGTGGTTTGGCGCTTGAACGCACGGCGGCGATTCAGTGCGGTTCGCTGGCCGCGGACGGCGGCCGTGTTCATCTGCGGCGTCCGAATGCCTGACTCCCCGACGCTTGGGTCCCCGTCGCCAGTTCGACGATTTCCGTCGTGATTTCTTCCTGGCGCAAATGGCGCTCGCGCTGCGAGAGTCCGACCAGCTTCGACTCGATGTTGGTTTTGGCCAACGCCATCGCCATCATGCGTGCTTCATTCTCCGCCTCGAAGGCGTGCATGGCAGCTTGGCAAAGTTGCGCGTAAACATATTCGGCGGCGAGGCGCTCGAGCAGGATCTGGGGCGCGAACGTGGTCAACGGCGCTTGCCTCCGCGCCGGCCGAGCGAACCGTCCGAAATCGATCGGGAGCAGCGAATGGCGATCGATCTTGACGCTGCTGCCAGGGACCGAACGCGAAAACAGAACGTCGACTTGCACAATGGTGCCGCGCGCGACGTAATTATACAGGGCGTCAGCCAGCCGGTTGGCGAAACTTGGAATTGCGTCGACGTCGGTGGCCATGGCCGCCGACCAAGCGGGTTTGATGCCGCGTTCGTTGACAATGAGGGCCCCGCGAGTCCCGATCACCAGGTTCACTGAGCCGCCAAGGTCCCCTGCGGCGGCGTCAAGGACACGTTCGCTAAAGGCGCCGGCAAAGCCTTGCTCCGCGCAAAACAGAATGAGGCCGCGCTTGGCATGCCGAAGCGGAGCCGATGTCACTGTGTCCGCCGGTAGCAGGATCAAAGCCTGGCCGATGGCGCGGGAGACCACCTCGGTGTAGGCCTCGATGCCGGCGAGCAGCGATCGGCCCTTTTGTGCGCGGGAGGCTGCGATCCCACGCATGGCGGTAACGACCGCTTCGAGCTGGCGGACGTTTTGGATCTGCGTGACGATATCGGTCAGCCGTTCGGCCATGTTCAGCTCCTCGGTGCGGCCGCGGTCGCAGGCCGCGCGAACTCATGCACCAGCGCCGCGAGGCTCGCCTTCATCTCGATACCTTGGGCATCGCTGAGGCATCCGGTCCGTTCGATTTCAGCGACGATCGGCGCCACCGAGCGGTCGAGCCAAGCCGGAAGCTCGGAGCGGAATTTCTCTATGTCCTCCAGCGGCAAACCATCGAGAATACCGCCCTGCACCGACAGCGCGAGCGCGACTTGATCCGCGAGCCGCAGCGAGGCGTATTGGGGTTGGCAAAGAATGGTGCGGATGCGCTGCCCGCGCGCAATCTTGCCCTTGACCTGAACATCGGTCACGCCGCCGAAGCGCGTGAACATTTCAAGTTCCAGGAACTGCGCATAGTCGAGCCGCATGCTGTTTGCGGCCTCGCGCAAGGCCGGCGCCTGCGCCTTGCCGCCGACACGGCTGACGCTGGTGCCGACATCGACGGCCGGCTTGTGGCCCTCATGAAACAAACGAGCATCGAGAACGATTTGGCCGTCGGTGATCGAGATCAGATTAGTCGGGATGTAGGCGCTCAAATTGCCGGCGTCCAATTCGGCGATGGGAAGGGCGGTCAACGACCCGCCGCCGGCGGCCTTTGAGAGCTTGGCGGCGCGTTCGAGCAGCCGTGCATGAACATAGAACACGTCACCGGGATAAGCCTCGCGACCAGGTGGTTGCCGGGTGAGAAGCGCAATCTCGCGGTGGGTGGCGGCGTGCTTGGTCATGTCGTCGATGACGATCAGCGCGTGCTGGCCGCGATCGCGGAAATACTCGGCCATCGTGAAACCGGAAAACGGCGCGATCCATTGCAGTCCGGGAGCAGCCGACGCGCTCGCTACCACGAAGATACACCGTTCGGGCGCGCCGTGAGTTTGAATGGCGTTGATGACGCGCTTGACCGTGGACGACTTTTGGCCAATGGCGACGTAAACACAAATGATGTCGCTGCGCTTCTGGTTGATGATGCAATCGACGGCGACTGCGGTCTTGCCGATCGCACGATCGCCGATGATCAACTCGCGCTGGCCGCGCCCGAGCGCAAACATGGAATCGAGCACGAGCAAACCGGTCTGAACGGGCTCACTGACAAAATCCCGATCGATGATCGCGGGTGCCGGGCGTTCAATGGGTTCGTTGGCTTCGGCGATCACTTCACCGCCACCGTCGAGCGGGCGCCCCAACGGATCGACGATGCGGCCCAGCAAGGCCGGACCGACCGGCACGCGCACCACTTCGCCGGTGCCGCCGACACGGTTGCCCGCCTCGATGCCTTCCGCCTCGTCGAGCAGGACGCATCCCAGCACGTCGCGGTCTAAAGTAAGGGCAAAGCCGACCTGGCCGTGCTGGAAGCGGACGATCTCATCCAGCCGCACATTGGGCAGGCCGGACACCAGCGCGATGCCGTCGGCGATCGCCTCGACACGCCCGATCTGCTCGGCCACGGGCGCAAGCGTCGTCGCTTTGACGCGCTCCCTCGCGGCCCTCAGCCAGCTATCAAGATCCACGAGGCTGTTCGTCACGGCCCAATTCCTCGACGATTCGATCAAGATCG
Organism: Xanthobacteraceae bacterium; assembly: GCA_035499475.1. Taxonomy (GTDB): domain Bacteria; phylum Pseudomonadota; class Alphaproteobacteria; order Rhizobiales; family Xanthobacteraceae; genus BOG-931. The sequence goes on from DATJYT010000431.1 coordinate 3,016, forward strand.
GCGCGCCAGCTATTGCGCACAATCGCGTTGCGGCTGTGGAGCTCGATGCCGGCGATCAAGTTCGGGTCGGCGCGAAACGTAAACGCCACGCTTACGCCCAACGCCTCCCTGAACGCATCACGGACCCGCTCGGTTTCCTCCTGCGAAAGCGCTGTCGCCGTCACGACCTCGATCGGTTGACCTGCCGCCGCCGTGAGGCTTTCTCTTGCGGCCGGTGACAGCGTGCGAAGCTCCCGGCAAAGCCCATCGATGAATGCGGGCAGCGCCGACTCTGGCGGCAGCCGTTCGAGCAGACGCTGCGCAATGTCCACGGCGACTTGGCTGGCGTGCGCAATGATCGCCTGTTGCGCCGCAGCCCGATCCCGGGCAATCGCGGCTTCGGCCTCGCTGCGCAGCCTTGCGATTTCCTTTAACGATTGTGCGAGCTGATTGGCGGTCTCGATCTGGGCCGACTTTCGTGCCTCCGCCATCACCCGATCGCGCTCCGTGGCGATGCCCGCGCGGGCCTCGTTGGCGTCGGCGCGGATATCGGCGGCCTCTTTGCGCGCTGCGGCCGCGTCGGCGAGAAGCCGGTTTGTCTGCTCCTGCCGCTTCGCGACGATATCCGCCACCGGCCGAAAGAAGAACCGGGCGAGAATCCAGATGAGAACGAGGACATTGACGGTCTGGAGCGCCAGCGTCCACCAATCGAAATGCATGGTTCAGTGGATAAACGGGTTGGCGAACAACACCAGGAGCGCGATGACCAAACAGTAGATCGCCATGGTCTCGATCATGGCGAGACCGACGAACAATGTCCGCGATATCGTGCCTGCGGCCTCCGGTTGACGGGCGATGGCATCCATCGCGGCCGCGACCGCCCGTCCCTCGCCGAGCGCGGGGCCGATCGCACCGAACGATACGGCCATCGCTGCGGCAAAGATGCTGACAATCTCGATCCAATTCATGGTTTCTCCTGTTCGTTGCTGCGGCCGGCGCGGCTTTGCGTTGCCGCGCTGCCAATGAAGACCATGGCGAGAACCGTGAAGATGTAGGCCTGGACGGCTCCGGTCAGCAGATCGAGCGCCATCAGCGGGATAGGCACCAGCAGGCCGGCGAGCGATAGTACGATGGCGATGATGAAGACGCCGCTCATGACGTTGCCGAACAGGCGCACGATCAGGGAGAAGGTGCGCGTGAAAGTCTCGACGACGTTGAGCGGAATCATGACGATGGTCGGATCGGCGAACGTTTTCAGATAGCCGAGCGGGCCCCGCGTGCTGATGCCAAAGTAGATAATTGCAAAGAAGACGATCAGCCCGAGCGCGGCATCCGTCTCGATGTGCGCGGTCGGCGGATCGACGCCCGGAATCAGTGAAGACCAGTTCGCGGCGAGGATGAACATAAACAGCGTGCCCAGCAGCGGCAGATAGGGTGCCGGTGCGACACGCATGGTGCTGCGAATTTGGTCTTCAATCGCTCCGACGACAACTTCAACGACGGTCTGGCTGCGCGACGGCACGACAGCAAGCGAACGGGTGGCAAGCCAGCCCCCGAGCGCCAGGGCCGCCATAATGCCCCACGTCACGACGACCGGCTCGGTAATGGGAACCGGCCCGATCGTGAATACGGTCCTGGCGGCAAGCGGCGATCCGATCACGGCGGCGCTCCAAGTCGAACGACGGCGTTTCGCGTGAATACGACGCCGGCGGCGGCGAGGAGCAACGGCAGCGCGCCGAATTGTCTCGAGATGACGGCAAGCCCGCCGGCAACAACGATGAAGCGGACCAGTTGAGTGACCAACGCGAGCGGCGGCGATCGCCCGGCGACGAAGAGGCGGACGTTCCATCGCAGCGTCAAAAAATAAAGTGTGCCGATCGTCGTGCCGACCGCCAGCCATGCGCCGGCGCTCAGTGCCGCCGGAAGGAAGTCAGGGTCGGCGAAATGAAACTCCATCATTGCTTGTGCATCCATTTCCAAGCCGACCAATACCCGACCGCCACGCCGAACAGCAGCAACGGTGCACTCCAGAAAATGCCCGTGCCGAATTTGTGATCGAGCCAGCGGCCGGCGAACAGGCCGATC
>DATJYT010000432.1:0-4851 GCA_035499475.1 Xanthobacteraceae bacterium
TCGAGGCGTTTCTTCGGGTCGGAGGTGCCGACATTGATCCTGATTTCAGCAAGCGGCTTTTTCACCTTGCGGCCGGCAATGCGGCTCAAATCGCGTTCCAGGCTGGACAGCTCGTCGACCGCGTAGACGCCGTCGAGCGCCGAGAGATTCTGCAGCGCCATTTCTACGATGCGCTGGTCGGGAAACTTGTGCTGGTTCTGCAGCGCCGTCAGCTCTTGATAGCCGTGAAAGGTCCGGCCCGCAAAATAGTAGGCATAGAAATTGTTATAATGGTTGTTGATGAACATTCGGAACTCGGGCTTGTTGGAGCAGAAATATTCGTCGCAACTCCATTTGAGCGCCGCTTTCTTTCCCTGATTCCACGGTTGATTGATCTCCTCCTCCGTCAATGTCTTGGCGCTCTCGCGGAGAAAGAAGTAGAAGCTTAGAATCCGTTCCGTCGGCTCGCGCAGAATCGTAAACACGAATTTCGGATAAGGAACGCAATCGATCATGCTCCAGTCGAAATGGCCCGAGAATACCCGTGATCGCCTGATCTCCTCGAGCGTCAGGAGCACGAGGGCTTCATTGACCCGGGCCTTGCACACGTTGTCCGCGCCGAACAATTGCATTAGCGCGGCGTGCACCGACTGACCGGCGGTCTTTGGAATATGAAGAAATACCACGCGCGTATCGAATGCCATGCAGCGAGCTCACGTCATTTCATTCGGTTCGCTAAAGCGTTGAGGCGAACCGCGCGGCTAGTCTAAACGGAATATCTAAACGGAAATGCGCCAATGAGCATGGGCCTGGAATCCGTCGATGAATGCTACAAGGATAATTTACGTTTGCTGGTTACGCGGGTAGCCGCGCCGCGTTCGGTCCTCGTCCTGTTTCACGGCGGCGGCTGGGTTGCCGGCGACCCGCACCAATTCGACTTCCAGCGCCAGGCGCTGGCCGCCGCCGGCATCGCTTCGGCGAGCGTGGAATATCGGGTGAAGCAGCGCCACGGCAGCATGGTGGCAGACTCGGTGGCGGACGCCCTTGACGCCGGCGCCTATGTGCGCCGCGCGTTTGCGGATGTGCCGCTGTTTTGCTGCGGCGCCTCGTCCGGCGGGCTCCTGGCGATCCACTGCGCGCTTGGGTCCTCGGCCAGCGGAGTCATCCTCTTCAATCCCGTCGTGGACCTGTCGCCAGAGACCGGCCTGAAGAGCAAAGCGGTGCCGCCGGGCGGCGCAATTGATTTGTCGCCGCTGCACATGGATTTTTCAGCTTTCCCGACGACGCTGATCATGCACGGCGACAACGACAATGTGGTCCCTCTCGCCGCCAGCCGGCAGTTTGCCGAAAAGGTGCGTGCCACCGGCGCGGCCGCGACTGTGGTGAGCTACCCATCCGCCGTGCATGGCTTTTTCAACCTCGAGCCGGCGCGGACAAAAACCTGCAATGAGATGCAGTCGTTCATTCTGAATTGCCTCACCCGCGGGTCGACTCCCTAGGGAACTCCGGCGGCGGCTTCTCTTGTTTGGGTAAATCAACGCTTACTGCCGGGCGCAACGAAGCGGCGGTCTGTTGGACCTGGCGCAAGAAGCAGATCGCATGGATGAGTCGTTCAAAAATTCAATTGCTCTAAAGACACGGAAAATGGCGATTTTCTGCTGACGACTTGACCCGTCTGAACGCTTCGGCCGCCGTTTTTTCATTCCTTGCGAACACTTTGTTTGCTAGCGTGCGGCGATCGCTTCTTGGAACACCGATATGGCGCTTAACGGGCATGTTGATGGCTTCAAAGGCTGTTATGTCGTGGGTTGGGCGCATGCGAACGATCCCGAAGCGGGATGCACCGTCCGCATCGAGGACGCCGACGGCCGCCATGTTGCGAGCGGCAAGGCGGCGGCGCTTCGGCCGGATCTGGTAAAGCTCGGTCCCGGATATTTCGCCTTCCAGATTGCCCTTGGCGAAATTCGCGAAGCCAAGACTTTGCGCGCCACGGTGGACGGCAGCGAGCTTCCCGGTTCGCCGTTCTTTGTCGGCCCCGGGCGCTACGATGGCCACATCTGGGTCGCCAACGGCCTTCTCCAGGGCTGGATTTCCGAACGGCTGTCGCACTTCGATCCTCCCGTCGTGCGGTTCCTGGATCAGGATGGCGAAAATATTTGCGAGATCGCCTCCGAATTCAGCGCTGAGGATACCGATCCGTTCTTTGCGCCCGCTCGTTTCAAGATACCGCTGCCGAACGCGTGCTTCGGACGACACGACGTCGAGTTGCGCGCCATGGTCAACGGCGTGCAGTTCGCGCGCACGGTCTGCAGCGCGGAACTGCGCGGCAAGCTGGAACATATTTCCAGGCACCGTTGCGCCGGTTGGCTGACGTCACCCGACGCTCCGCAACACAGATTTGAGATCGATATTTATCGCGACGGCGCGCTTATCGCGACGGCCAAGGCCGATCGCCCGCGCTCCGATCTCCAGAGTCAATTTCCAAGACAATGGCAATCCGGCTTCGACGTCGGCCTGCCGGTCGGCGATCATTTTCCGACCGAGCTCGCGTCGATGTCGCTGCGTCTGCGCGGCAGCGATGTCGAGCTGTTCGAGGGGCCTTACGTGATAGGCGAAGCGCCGGCGACGATCGCCGTCGCGCGAAAGGCCGCCACCATGGCCTTGGCGTCGAACGAGCTCAACGACGCGGAGCGTTCGATCGTGCAATCGGCTCTCGCCGAATACGTCGGCCAGCGCCGCCGCGCCAATGAATCATTCGCCCGGCCCGGCCTGGGGACGGTCAATGAGGATCCGGCCTCGCCGCGGCTCAATATCGCCATACCGATCTATCGCGACACCGCTGTAACGCGCACCTGCATCGACAGCGTTCTGGCACACCGGTCGGCGGCAACCGATCGGGTGATCCTGATCAACGACTGCTCGCCCGACGCCGACATGGCCGACATGTTGCGCCGTTATTCACGCGCGCCGAACGTCACCGTGTTGACCAACGAGACCAATCTGGGCTTTGTCAAAACCGTCAATCGTGCGCTCGGGTTTTGCCGTCGGGGTCCGGTCCTGCTGCTGAATTCCGATACCCGCGTATTCGCGGGCGCTTTCGACGAATTACTGAGAGTGGCCAACGCCACGCCCGACATCGCGACGGTGACGGCGATGTCGAACAGAGCCACTATCTTCTCCTATCCGCATCCGCGCGATACCGAGAGCGAGCTCGGCGATGTGAGCTGGGAACGGCTCGCCGCCATCGCGCTGCGGGAAAACGCCGGCAGCGCCGTCGACGTGCCGACGGCGCACGGCTTTTGCATGTTGATCAAACAAGAGGCGCTCCGGCGAGTCGGTCTGTTCGACGAGACGTTCGGCCGCGGCTACGGCGAGGAGAATGATTTTTGCAGCCGTGCCGCCGACATCGGCTTTCGCAATGTTGCAGCCGGCGGCGTCCTGGTGGAGCACCGCGAGAGCGTTTCGTTCGGAGACGAAAAAAACGACTTGCGCAAGCAAAACCTGGAACTGATCGGGCGGATGTACCCCGAATACATGGCCTTGATCCTTGATTTCGAGCGCCGCGACCCGCTGCGGAGCCTGCGCTGGCCGCTCGACAGGGCACGTTTCAAGTTCGCGCTCGAAAACGGCCGATCATTCGTGCTGGTGATCCAGCACTGGATGGGAGGCGGCACGATCAAGGCGGCCCGCGACATCGAGACGGTGGGCGGGATCGAGCCCGCGGATAAAATCACTTTGACGTGCCGGCAGGATGGCTCCGTCGAACTGGTCGCGGCGGACCCCGTGACGCGCGCCATATTCGCGGCCGATGAAGTCGAGCCGCTGTTTGCCCTGCTCACGGCAGCAAAGCCGCACCTCGTCATTGCGCATCAGGTCGTCGGCTATTCGACGGCCTTCGTTCGGCGACTGACGAACTGGGTGCGGGACTATCGCTCGATATTCTACGCCCACGACTTTTATACGATCTGTCCGCGGGTGACGCTGATCGATGCGACGCAGCAATTCTGCAATGTTCCTTCGGTAGATGTGTGCGAGCGCTGCGTCGCGCTTGGCGGGGCGCATGAAGGGTCAAAACTGGGCAAAATGTCGCTCACCGAGCACCGCGACCTGTTCGCAGATCTGCTTGCGGGTTTCACTCATGTCGTCACGCCATCGGTGGACGCATCGGGTTATTTGCGTCGCGTGTTCGGCCATCTGCCCATCGAGGTTGTTCCGCATCCCGATCTCGAGGACGAGTTCCCGGCGGCGCGTCGATTCGGCAACAATGACGAGATACTGCTGCTGGGTGCGATCGGCCCGCACAAAGGGTCCAGAAAGCTGTTGGAGCTGGCGCAGCGCGCCCGCTTGACCCATCCGCGGCTGAGCTTCCGCCTCATCGGCTACACGGACATTGATGACGCGTTGTCGAAAATCGGCAACGTCATCATCACCGGAAAATACGAGCAGACAGAGCTGCCGCGCCTGGTCGGCGAGGCGAAGGGAAGGCTTGCACTGTTCCTGCACAATTGGCCGGAGACGTTCTCCTATTCGCTGTCCGAAGTGGTGGCGCAGGGGTTCATCCCTCTGGTCCCGGATATCGGCGCGCCTGCCGACCGCGTCCGCGCGGCGGGTTTCGGAGCCGTGTTTCGATTTCCGGCGGATGTCGAGCAGATCCTTCGCCTAATCGACGATATTGCGAGCGGCCGGCAACAGCCTTGGAGCGACGGCGCAACGCCGCAGAGCTTCCAGTCGCCGCCGAGTTCGGTCGAGAGAATCCGTGCGCTGCTCAGCGGGACGGCGCTTGCCTTTCCGGCCGCGGATGCGCTGTCGGGCTTCGCCGTCGCTTCACAGAGTGGAGGCCGCTGAGCGCGGCGCGGGAGAATGAGAACTGCT
>DATJYT010000433.1:0-2088 GCA_035499475.1 Xanthobacteraceae bacterium
GCTCCGGCTGCATCGGCAGCGGCTGCACCGGAAACGCCGAGAACAACGCTTCCACCGCCGCCGGATCGTCCGCCTTCAGCAAGCCGCGGCTTTCCAGATAGGCGATCCACATCGCGTCTTCTTCACAGGCGAGGCACATTATTCGATCACCTTTGGCACGAGGAAAAAGTGATCCTCATGAGCCGGCGCATTGCGGATGATGTCGTCCGCAATAGCGCCATCGTCGACTTTATCGTTCCGCATCTTCATCGCCATGGGCATGACCGAGGTCATCGGCTCGACGTCCTTCACGTCAACCTCGCCGAGCTGCTCGACGAAGGCGAGAATGGAGTTAAGCTCGCCGCGAAGATTCTCAACCTCGTCGGCCGCAACCGCGATGCGCGCGAGACGGGCGACCCGGCGAACGGTATCGGCATCAACGGCCATGGGCGAGCCTTGCAGTCCCTTCAAATGGCGCGGTTCCCGCGGCTATATCAGAGGCCGGCGTTTCAGCCAACCATCGTCCAAAGGCGCTTGTCTGCGGCTATTTCGGTACGCACCGGTAGGACCGTTCGATGTGCTTTGTGCCGCCGACCTTGACGTGGTTGCCACCCGTCACTTGCTTGATCTGGCCGGCCGGGCACGAGCCGTCGTCAACGAGCACGACCTGACCTTCGCGCAATTGCCCCATAGGCGGTTCTTTCTTGAGAACCTCGCCACTCGCTTGGCCCGCAAAGACGGTCGCGACCAGGGCAGATCCTGCAACAAACGCATGTGAGCCGCGGTTCATCATCGAAACGGTGCCCGGTTTGGTAGCTTAACCTATGGGCCGATCGGGATGCCCGCAAGCGACCACCCGCGTCATTGCCCTGCCGGCATGGCACGCCTAGTTTCAACTTGTGACCCATCCGGTGGCACCAGTTCATGTGATCGGCGGCGGCCTCGCCGGTTCGGAGGCCGCTTGGCAGGTTGCCCGTCGGGGCGTGCCGGTGGTGCTGCATGAAATGCGGCCGCAGCGCTCGACTGCGGCGCACAAGACCGACCGGTTGGCCGAGCTTGTCTGCTCCAACTCGTTCCGCTCCGACGATGCCGACGGCAGCGCCATCGGCCTCCTCCACGCCGAGATGCGCCGGCTCGGCTCGCTGGTGCTGAACGCGGCCGATGTGCACAAGCTTCCGGCCGGCGGCGCGCTGGCAGTCGATCGCGACGGGTTCGCCGCGGCCGTCACCGCCGCGCTTGCAGACGATCCGCTGATCGAAATTCGCCGTGAGGAAATTCACGCGCCGCCGCCGGAGTGGGACAACGTCATTGTCGCCACCGGCCCGCTGACGTCCCCGGCGCTCGCCGAAAGCATACGGACGCTGACCGGCGAAGATGCCCTGGCCTTTTTCGACGCCATCGCGCCCATCGTCCACCGCGACTCGATCGATTTCGACATCGCCTGGTTCCAATCGCGCTACGACAAAGCCGGACCCGGCGGCTCCGGCGCCGATTACATCAATTGTCCGCTGACGCGCGATCAATACGGCGCCTTCATCGACGCGCTGCTTGCCGCCGAGAAGATCGCGTTCCACGAATTCGAGGCGGCGACGCCCTATTTCGACGGCTGCCTGCCGATCGAAGTGATGGCCGAGCGCGGCCGCGAGACGCTCCGCCATGGGCCGATGAAGCCGTTCGGCCTTACCGATCCGCGCCAGCCGTCGCGAAAGCCCTACGCCGTGGTGCAGCTTCGCCAGGACAACAGGCTTGGCACGCTGTTCAACATGGTCGGCTTTCAGACCAAGCTGAAGCACGGCGAGCAGGTGCGGATATTCCGCACCATTCCGGGCCTCGGCAATGCCGAATTCGCGCGCCTCGGCGGACTGCACCGCAACACTTTTCTCAATTCGCCGAAGCTGCTCGACGACACGCTGCGGCTGCGGGCTGCGCCGCGCCTGCGATTTGCCGGTCAGATCACCGGGTGCGAGGGCTATGTCGAGTCGGCCGCGATCGGCCTTTTGGCTGGCCGCTTCGCCGCCGCGGAGCGGCTTGGCGAGGCGACCGCGTTGCCGCCGCCGACCACCGCGCACGGCGCGCTCATCGGCCACATTACCGGCGGCCACGTGGAGA
>DATJYT010000434.1:0-3952 GCA_035499475.1 Xanthobacteraceae bacterium
GCGATCAACGGCACCTCTTCGGCCGGGAACAGGCGCTGCGCGATTGCCTCGGACAGCGAGGGATCGGCCTTGAGCGCCTTCTGCGCCTTCACGATCGCGCGCACGGCGCCGGCGGCGGCGTCCGGATGCTCTTCGATCAGCCGTTCGGTCGTTGTGAGCGCCGCGAAATTATAAAACCGCGCGCCAGGCGGGCCGTCGCCGCGCCGCAGATCGAGATGAAGCTTGGCGACGCCATGTTCTTCGCCGATCGCGACCCGCATGCCGTTGCCCCAATAGCCGTCGGCAAGGCCCTGACTGATCGCCGCGACGCCGGCATGGCCCATCCACCGTCCCTCAACGGTCGGCGGCGCCGGCACGATGCGAACATCGCCGCGATCGAGGTCGAAGCCTGCCTCGGCCAGAAGGTGCCTCAGGCCGAAAACGGGCCATTCCATGGACGATGAAATCCGCAAGCCCTTGAGCGCGCCTAGATCGCCGCGCTTGACGTTCAGATCGGCGCGAACAGCCAGAAACCAATAGGAATATTGCGCCAAAGCACAAAGGAGCTTGGCGCCCTTCCAGCCGGGGAAGGCCCGCGTCGCCGCATAGGCCGGGCCGCCGAAGAAGTGGACCGTTCCCTCGCGCAGGCGCTCCGGTCCGGTCTTCGCTCCGAACTCGCGCAGGAGTTCGACCTCGACTCCCTCTTGCTTGAAGTACCCAAGCTCGACGGCGGCTGTGGCGACGAAATAGGAGGGCGAGTCCAAGTCGGCGACCGACAATCGAAACATGCAAACCTGTCTAAATTATTTGTTTCGCGCAGCGGCCTTGAAGGCCAGGTCGACCGCCTCGTTCAGCGCCGGTCTAACCTTCGAAAGGTCATTGCCGATCGAGGAGATTTTGGCAAGCATCGCGTCTTGGCCCGCGGTCGGAAGGGCGATCAACTCACCGCCCATATCGGTCCAAGCCTTGCGCTGGGCGGCGAAGAAACCGTTCACGAAGGGAACGATCTGCGCGGAGACGGATGCCGCGTCATCGCCAACGATCTTCTGCAGGTCGGGCGGCAGCGCCGCGTTCGATGAATTGAAGCAAAGCACCAGGGACATTGCATTCCGATCCTACGGTCGGCGAGTTGAGGATCGGCTGCGCCGAGTCGATCCCGGCCGCCGTGCTGCCGGCCGTCATCGAGCGCTTCGAGCGGCATCGTGCAATCCAAATGGCGAGGATCGTCTAGCTAGAGCGGCGGCTCGACGCCGCCTTCGCGCCTGCAGGCGATGCTGGCCTCTTCCAGGTCGAGTTCGCGTTCGATGCGCCGGCGCGCTTCGTCGGTGATGCGGCCTTCCTGAAGCAGGCGGTAGATATATTCGCGCTCGGCGACGATTAGCTCGACCCTAAGATCCGCGGCAGCCGTGGCGGCTGCGTGATCGTCCGACTTGTGCCCGCGCAGATGCGCAGTGCGGTAGGCGTGCCTGGCCCGCAGGTTCGCCACGACTTCGGGAGACAGATCGCCGCCGGCCGCGAGCTGCTCCAGGCGCTCTTGCGCCACGTCGAGGGCCTCCGCCCGCGCCGCAAACTCGGCCTCCTGCTCGCGTCGGCGCTCGTCGGCGGCGTGGCGCTCCAATCCGAGCCAACGCACAACGCCCGGCAGCAGCAGGCCCTGGCCGATCAGCGTGACGACGATCACCCCGAAAGTGACGAAGAGAATGAGATCGCGGTCCGGAAAGGCGGCGCCGCTCGCCGTGAAGAACGGAATGGCGAGCGCCGCCGCCAGCGAGACGACGCCGCGGATGCCAACGAACGCCAAAAGGAAAGCCCACTGCCACGGCGGCGTCGGGTCACGCCGCCGCAGCGACCGACTGAGCCAGCGCGGCAGATAGACTGCCGGAAAGACCCAGATGAATCGCGCAATCACGACAGCCGCGCAGGTCAACAAGACCCCCGAGAAGAGATGCTGCAGCACATCGGTGTTCATGCGGTCGAGCAGGAAGCGAACCTGCATGCCGGTAACGAGGAAAATGAATCCCTCGAGCAGATAGACCAGCAGGTCCCAGAAGAAGATGCCTTGAAGCCGCGTCGCCGCCGGAATGAGCAAGGGTCCGTTCCAGCTCACGAACAGGCCCGCCGCCACCGTCGCCAGAACACCCGATCCTCCCAGTTGCTCGGGGACCAGAAACGCGATGTAGGGCGTCATCAGCGACAATGTGATCTCGACGCGCGGGTCGCGCGCCCAGCGCCGCAAGCGCAGGCTGAACCAGCCGACCCCGATGCCGAAGGCGATCTCGCCGACGACGATAAGCGCAAATGTGCCGGCGGCCCGATCGAAGGAAAACATCCCGGTGCTCACCGCGGCGACGGCGAAGCGGTAAAGAATCAGCGCCGTGGCATCGTTGGCCAGCCCCTCGCCTTCGAGCACGACGATGAGACGGCGCGGCAAGCCGAGGCGGCGAACGATCGCGAGCGGCGCGACCACGTCGGGCGGCGCTACGATGGCGCCGAGCACAAAGCCGACGGCAAGCGGCATGTGCAGCAGCCAATGCACGGCCGCAGCTACAGCGCCGGCGGTGAAGACGACACAGCCGAACGCCAGCAGCGTAATCGGGCGCAAGTTGAAGCGGAACTCGCGCCAACTCATGGCGACGCCCGCCGAATAGATCAGCGGCGGCAATATCCCGAGCAGCACCAGCTCGGGAGCAAGCTCGATGCGCGGCAGCCCGGGCGTGAGCGCAAGCACGATGCCGGCGACGACAAGAAGAATCGAAGGCGCCGTGTCCAGCCGCCGCGCCACGACGGCGACGACAACCAGCACCCCGAGCAGCAGCAGTATGATTTCGATGGTCGCCGTCATTTGCCAAGCCGCCGCCACAACTCCGCACGGACCGTAACAATTTTCGCGGCGGCTCAAAAGCTGGCGCCCGCAAGCGCGGCATTTTTGAAAATACAGGAGACGCGCGGACGTAACGGCTTCCCGCGCGCCGGAATTACGACCCGTTCAGCATCTGACCGATGGTGGCGCGAACGGAATCGGGCAGCGCGAAAGTCTCTTTCACGATCGCATCCATGTCCTCGCCGCTGCCGGGATCGACCATGAAGTGGCGCTGGTCGCAGGCAGCGACAAAATCCGGATCTTTCAACATGTCGGAAAACGCCGCACGCAAGGCGGCAAGCCGATCGGCCGGCACGCCGGGGCCGGCGATGATCGAACGCCCGATCTCGGCGGTCGACGCGATCGCGCGTAGGACCGCCTTGCCCTCATCCGACGAGCCGAGTTCCGGCAGCGTCGGGACATTGGGCAGCAGCCGATGCCGCTTCAGCGCCGCCTGATAGATGATCGACGCTTCTCCCTTGTCGACCCAGCCGGGATGGCTGACCAGCATGCCCGGAAGCCCGTAGGCGCCGACGATATCGACTTCGCCGCGTTCCATGGCGAGCAGAATATCGTTGGTGCCCTTGTAGCCGCGCACGATCTTGAACTTGGTGCCGCCATAGGCGTTGAGGGCGACCGGATAGATCACCGTGGTCGAGCCGCCGCCGGAGGCGCCGACGGTATATTGTTTGGTGCGTACGTCCTCGATCGACTTGATGCCCACCGACGTGAGCGCGGCGCCGACGTCGATGTTGGTGGTGACGCGGCCGAGATAATGGAAAGTCGCCGCGTTCGCCTTTCCGGAGCCGCCGACGGCGCTGTCGAGCGGGAAAGTCTGCGCCAGGCTGCCAAGCACGGTGCCGTCCTTGGGCGCCACCTCGGCCAGGTATTTCGCGGCGACGAAGCTGCCCGCGCCCGGCATGTTTTCCGACAGAATGGTGGGATGGCCGGGCAGATGCTTCGGCAGGAATTCGGCGACGAGGCGCGCGTAGAGATCATAGCCCCCGCCGGGGCCGTAACCGATGAGCATGCGCAGTGTGGCGCCGCGATAGAAGTCGGCGATGGGATCGGCATCGGCCCGCGGCGAGGCCGAAACGACGAGCGCCAGAACGA